>JAJZSM010000078.1:6013-7062 GCA_021849765.1 Actinomycetes bacterium
GACCGCGTGGAACTCCTCGTAGACCTCGCGCAGACCCTTCAAGATCTCGATGGTCATCGAGACCGAGGGCTGGTCGACCTTGACCGGCTGGAACCGGCGCTCGAGGGCGGCGTCTTTCTCGATGTGCTTGCGGTACTCGTCGATTGTCGTCGCCCCGACGGTCTGGAGCTCGCCACGCGCGAGCATCGGCTTGAGGATCGACGCCGCGTCGATCGCGCCCTCCGCGGCCCCGGCACCCACCAGGGTGTGGATCTCGTCGATGAAGAGGATGATGTCACCGCGCGTGCGGATCTCCTTGAGCACCTTCTTCAACCGCTCCTCGAAGTCACCGCGGTAACGGCTGCCCGCGACGAGTGCGCCGAGGTCCAGCGTGTAGAGCTGCTTGTCGGCGAGGGTCACCGGAACCTGGTTGGCGACAATCTTCTGGGCGAGGCCCTCGACGATCGCGGTCTTGCCGACGCCCGGCACAGAGATCAACACCGGGTTGTTCTTGGTGCGACGCGACAGGACCTGCATGACGCGTTCGACTTCCTTCTCGCGTCCGACCAGTGGGTCGAGCTTGCCCTCGCGCGCGAACTGGGTGAGGTTGCGGCCGAACTGGTCGAGCACGGCCGAACCGCCGGTGGCCTCGACGTCGCCCTTCTGACCGCTCGAGGAGACCGTCGCGCCGGCTTCCTTGCCGGACTGGCCCGACATCATCTGGATCACCTGGGTGCGGACCCGGGCCATGTCGGCCCCGAGGTCGTTGAGGACCTGGGCGGCCACGCCGTCGCCCTCGCGCACCAGGCCGAGCAGCATGTGCTCGGTGCCGATGTAGGAGTGACCCAACTGGAGCGCCTCGCGCAGTGAAAGCTCAAGGACCTTCTTCGCCCGAGGCGTGAAGGGTGGTGACCCGGGTGAGGGGTTTGAGTTCGTCCCGATGGCCTCTTCGACCTTCTCGCGCACCACGTCGAACGTGATCCCGAGGGCGTCCAGTGCCTTGGCGGCGACCCCTTCACCCTCGCGAATGAGGCCCAGGAGGATGTGCTCGGTCCCGATGAACGCGTGGT
>JAJZSM010000079.1:0-3658 GCA_021849765.1 Actinomycetes bacterium
CTCATCAATGAGGCCATCGTGCGCGAGATGTCCGGGATCAAGAATGAGGAGTCGTGGATGCGCGACTTCCGTCTGGCCGCACTCAAGCGCTTCGAGAAAAAGCCCATGTTGCCGTGGTTCGCGGATCGCATGCCGAACCTGGACTTCAACGATATCTACTACTACATCAAGCCCACCGAGAACCGAGTCGACCGGTGGGAGGACCTGCCCGACGCCATCAAGACGACCTACGAGCGCCTCGGTATTCCCGAGGCCGAACGCAAGTACCTCGCCGGCGTCACGGCCCAGTACGAGTCCGAGGTCGTCTTCCACCGAAACCGTGAGGACCTCGAGCGCCTCGGGGTGCTGTTCTGTGACATGGACACGGCGGTACGCGAGTACCCCGACCTCGTGCGCAAGTATTTCGGTACCGTCATCCCGCCCAACGACAACAAGTTCGCGGCGCTCAACTCGGCGGTGTGGAGTGGTGGGTCGTTCATCTACGTGCCGCCGGGGGTGAAGGTCGACCAGCCGCTGCAGGCCTACTTCCGGATCAACACCGAGAACATGGGTCAGTTCGAGCGCACACTGATCATCGCCGACGAGGGGTCCCAGGTCCACTACGTCGAGGGCTGCTCGGCGCCGGTGTACTCGTCAGACTCGCTGCACTCGGCGGTCGTCGAGCTCGTGGCCCTGCCGGGCTCGCGCATCACCTACACGACGATCCAGAACTGGTCGAACAACGTCTACAACCTCGTGACCAAGCGGGCCCGTGCCGAGGCCGAGGCGCACGTTGAATGGATCGACGGCAACATCGGCTCGCGATTGACGATGAAGTACCCGTCGGTCTACCTCATGGGTCCCAAAGCATCGGGCGAGGTCTTGTCGGTGGCGTACGCGGGTCCCGGCCAGGTCCAAGACGCCGGTGCGAAGATGGTTCACGTCGCCCCCGAGACGACTTCGACGATCATCTCCAAGTCGATCTCCAAGGATGGGGGGCTGACGGCCTATCGCGGTCTAGTGAAGGTGGAAGAGGGCGCGACCGGGGCCAAGAGTTTCGTGCGCTGTGACGCGTTGATCCTCGACGAGTTCTCGACCTCGGAGACCAGGCCCTACATGGAGGTCGGCGAGCAGGACGCCTCGATCGGTCACGAGGCGACGGTCTCCAAGATCGGCGACGACCAGTTGTTCTACCTCATGAGCCGTGGCCTGACCGAGAGCCAGGCGATGGGCATGATCGTCAACGGGTTCATCGAACCGGTCACGCGGACGCTGCCCATGGAGTACGCGGTCGAATGGTCGCGCCTCATCGAGTTGCAGATGGAAGGATCCGTCGGCTGACGGTCGAGCCTCGAGACTCGTGAGAGGATGAACCCGTGGCGATGCGCGAGGAGTGTAAGCACTTTCAGAGTCGAACGTACAACTCCGGCGAGGTCGCGAGGTTCTGTGTCTTGGGTAACGCGCCGGACCAGCCGTGGTCGTGTCCGGAGGGGTGCGTTACCTTCGAGCGTCGCCTCGCTGACGTTGGATGGGCGCACGGCTCACTGGTAGATCGACCGGTCGAGGCACCGCCCACGACCGACGTACCCATCGATGATCGACGAGCCCTGCTTGAGCGCGCGAGCGAGATAGTGAACGCCGTCGCGCCCGATCTCGTCAACGAGCGACGGCGCGAGCTTGACGAGCAGGAACGACGTAGTCGTCGCAACTGGCGGTTCTGGCGTCGCTAACGACCGCTGAACGTTGGTTCCCGACGTTCGAGGAAGGCGTTCATCGCCTCGGCGAGGTCGTCGCTTCGCAGGTAGAGCGTGTTCCAGTTCGCGACGAATTCCAGTCCCTCGGCCACGGTGCGCCCGTCATTCGCCGCGAGGACGGCCTTCGTGCCCCGGACCGCGAGCGGCGAGTTGGCCGCGATGCGGTCGGCGAGCGCGGCGGCGTCAGCGTGGACGTCGTCACTCACGCGGTTGACGAGGCCGATGGCTTGCGCGCGCTCAGCGTCGACGTCCATGCCCGTGTACGCCAACTCGGCGACGTGACCAGCTCCGATGATGCGCGGTAGTCGCTGGAGGGTGCCCAGGTCGGCCACGATCGCGACCTTGGTCTCGCGCACCGAGAACGTCGCCGACGGCGCGGCCAGTCGGATGTCGCACGCGCAGATCAAGTCGACCCCGCCGCCGATGCAGTAGCCGTGCACCGCGGCGATGACCGGGAAGGGTAGTTCGGCGATCGAGCTGATGGCCTGCTGCATCGTGCGCACAGCCTCGAAGCGCGCGGCGTTGCGTTCGGCCGGCGACGTCGCATCGCCGCTCGCGAGCAGGCCGCTCGCCATCTCCTTCAGGTCCAGGCCAACCGTGAAGTGCGGGCCCCGCGCGGCGATCACGAGCGCACGCACGCCGGGTTCAGCGCGAAGTGCCGCCGCCGCGCGCGGGAGATCCTCCCAGAACGCTCGACCCATGGCGTTGCGTTGTTCGACTCGGTCGAGCCAGAGTGTGGCCACCGCGCCACGCAACTCGAGTGTGAGGACCGTCGAGGTGAACTCCATATCGTCTCCTTGCTCGGTCGAAGGTTAACGGGGGATCGACGACGTCGACGAGCCCATTACACTGCTAACGCTCTCGACTATGACAACCTTCACCGAATCCGCCACCTCATTCATCAGTAGCCGACCGGATTCGGGCCCCCGGGGTCGGGCGTGGTCCGGTTTCGAGTCCCTCGGGCTTCCCACCACGGCCGACGAGGTGTGGCGTTACGCGCCCTTGTCCGAACTCGACCTGGACCGCTACCTTGTGCCCACGACGCCCACGCTCGCCCCCGCGTCAGACTTCGCCGTGTCCCTGTCAGCCCTGGCGGCGGGCGTTGTGCGAGTGGTCGACGGCTTCCTCGTCGATATCGGTGACCCGATCGCTGGCGTGACGGTCGACGTGGACACCACTCAGTCGACGCTCAGCGGCGACGACCCACTCGAGCGATACGCGAATGACGCCTTCGCCCTCGCCAACGCCGCGTTGTGCCCGGCGACGGTCGTGGTGACGGTCGCGGCCGGCACTGTCGTCGACGGGCCGATCGTCATCGTGCACTCGGCGAACGCCTCAGCGTCGTTGCCGCGCACGCATCTGGTCCTCGAGCGCGGCGCGAATGCGACCGTTGTCGAATACTACGAAGGGGGCGACGGGGCCATCGTCGTGCCGGTGAGCGAGTACCGCGTCGCGCAGAACGCGTCACTGCGGCTCGTCACCTACCAGCGGCTGGCGCCGAGTACGTGGCACGTGGCGCGAACCACTGGACTGCTCGAGCGCGACGCGCGCCTCAGCCAGGCGGTGCTCGGTATGGGTGCCCACTACGACCGCTCGCGTAACGACGCGGAACTCCGTGCTAGCGGTGCGGAGAACGAGTTGCGCACGACCTTCTTCGGCTCCGGTGACCAGGTGCACGACTTCCGCACCCACCAGTTCCACCTGGCCCCTCGGACCCGCTCGACGTTGCTCTCCAAGGGAGCTGTCGCAGACACCTCGCGATCGGTCTACACCGGGCTGATCGAGATCGAGAAGGGTGCCAAGCGCACCGACGCGCGCCAGACAAATCACAACCTGCTGCTCTCGCCGAACGCGCACGCCGACAGCGTGCCGAATCTCGACATCCGAGAGAACGACGTGGTGTGCGCGCACGCGTCGAGCGTGGG
>JAJZSM010000079.1:3668-7054 GCA_021849765.1 Actinomycetes bacterium
CTTCTTCCTCGAGATGCTCGACGCCCTGCCGAAGTCGCTCGCCCGACTGGTTGAGGGTGACGTGTCCCTCGCGCTGGCGTCAGTGCCGGTGCGCGCGTGAGTGCCCAGGATGTCGGCGCCGTTGACGAGTACGTCAGTGGCGAGGCTCGCCAGGTCCGCATCGGGCCGAGGACGCTGGTCATCGTACGCATCGAGGATGACTTCTACGTACTCGACGACCGATGCAGCCACGAGGACTACAGCCTGGCCCAGGGTGAGGTCGACGCGACCGAGGCCACCATCGAGTGCGCGCGACACGGCGCGATCTTCGACCTCAAGGACGGTACCCCCCAGTCGTTCCCCGCGACCCGACCGGTCGCTCGATATGACGTCGTGGTGCGCGACGGACGGGTGGAGGTGACATTCCCATGACGACCTTGACGATTGCGGGCCTGCGCGTGGCGGTGGGCGGGACGGAGGTCCTGCGGGGCTTCGACCTGACCATGCGCTCGGGCGAGGTCCACGTGATCATGGGCCCCAACGGTTCGGGAAAATCCACCCTCGCTCACGCGCTCTCGGGCCACCCCGCCTACGAGGTCCTCGATGGTTCGGTGATGATCGATGACGTGGAACTGCTCGCGCTCTCGGCCACCGAGCGCGTGCGCGCCGGGCTCTTCCTCGCGATGCAGCAGCCCATGGAGGTACCGGGCGTGCGACTCATCGACGTGCTCGAGGCCGCGGGTGCTGAACCCGCGGGCCTGCTCGGGCGGATGGCTGACGAGGCCCGGCTGGTTGACCTGCGCCCGGAATTGCTGGAACGCTTCGTGAACGTGGACCTGTCGGGTGGCGAGCGCAAGCGCGCCGAGATGGTCCAGTTCGGGGTGCTGCGTCCGCGCTTCGCGGTGCTCGACGAGATCGACTCGGGGCTCGACGTCGACGCGCTCGGCGCGGTCGCGCGACGGCTGGCGACTTCGACCACCGAGTGGGGCTGTGGCGTGCTCGCGATCACCCACTTCCGACGACTGCTCCAGGAGCTGACGCCGACGATGATTCACGTCGTGAGTGGGGGACGAGTCGTCGCTACGGGTGGTCCGGAACTCTCCGAGGTCCTCGAACGTGACGGGTACGAGCCGTTTCGCGAACTGAATCCGCTGTAACGAGGCCGGAGTACAGTTGACCGATGGCTGACGGACGTCATAGCGCCTCGCGGGGCCGCGAGAACCGACGATCCGAGGCGAAGGGCTCGCTCGCGAATGAGGAGCGGCTCCGCGCCCTCGGACAGGCGGTCGAACAACGTGCGAACCCGTCTCGTTCGCCGCGTGCGCCCAAGGTTCGTCGGCGCCACCGGGGCCGCCGGATCACGATTATCTCGGGAATCGTGATTCTCGGCCTGTTAATCGCGCTGCTTGGTGGTGGCTACCTCTACGCGCAGTGGCGATTCGGTCAGATCCCGAAGGTCAACGTCGTCGGTGAACTGCCCCAGCTCTCGGGTCGGCCCTTTAATATCCTCGAGATCGGCTCGGACTCCCGAGTGGGACTGACCGGCGCCGTCGCCCGACAGACCGGCGCATCGACCAATTCCGTCGCGGGCCAGCGCAGCGACGTCGTCAAGATCATGCACGTCGACCCGGCGACCGACACCATCACGATCCTCTCCATACCGCGTGACACGATGGTCACCCTGCTCGCGAACCAGGCCCTCTTTGGCAAGTTCAACCGCATCAACGTCAACTACGGCAACGGCCCATCACTGCTCGCCCAGACGATCACGGCGAACTTTGGCATCCCGATCAACCACGTGATTCAGGTGAGCTTCGCCGGTCTGATCAATGCGGCCGACGCGATCGGCGGGGTCTACCTCGACTTCCCCTACCCCGCGAAGGACGCCTACTCGGGGCTCAACATCCCCCACCCGGGCTGCCAGCTCGTCACCGGCTTCCAGGCGCTCGCGGTCGCGCGAAGTCGCCACTTCCAGTGGTTCCAGAACGGCGTGTGGAACTACGACGGTACGAGCGACTTCGGCCGGATCGATCGCCAGAACGTCTTCTTGCGCGCAATGATCAGCCGAGCGAAGGGTCTCTACAACCCGTTGACGATCAACACGTTCCTCTCCAAGATTCCCCAAGGCATCACGCTCGACAGTGGCTTCACGCTCAATGAGTTGATCGCCTTCGCCGTCAAGTTTCACAACTTCAATCCGTCGAGCATGTTGACCTACACCCTGCCGACGGTTGCGGCGACCGTCGCACCGGTTGGTGACGTGCTGTTCACCCAAGAACCCCAGGCCCAGCAGCTGCTCGTCAACATCTTCGGCTCGTCGTTACTCACCCCGACCAATCCGCCGCCCAACGCCCAACTGCAGACGCCGATGCCCCCGGTGGTCGCAACGACCACCACCACGACAACGATCGCTTCGACGCCAACCACCCGGGCGACGACGTCGACCACGAAGTCCACGACGCCAACGAAGAGTCCGGTCAATCCGACGGCGGTGGTTCCCTACTTCGACCCGGTGCCCTGCACGCCGTAGTCGTCGAGCCCCTGGCTGAGTGTGTTCCAGGCCAGGGTGGCGCACTTGATGCGAACCGGGAACTTCACGACGCCCTGGAGCGCGGCGAGTTCGCCCAGCGTGCGTAGGTCGGCGACCGGCGTCTCACCGTTACCGTCGAGGGTCGTCTCGTGCACGGTCATCAACTGTTTGAACCGTTCGATGGCACTGCGCACCTCGTCGATGGTCTTACCCTTGACGGCGGCACTCATCATCGACGACGACGCCTGGGAGATCGAGCAGCCGTGTCCCGAGAGTTTGATGTCCACGAGCACGTCGTCTTTGATGTCGAGGTAGACGACGAGTTCATCGCCGCAGAGCGGGTTGAAGCCCTCGGTGCGGATCGCGGGTGGCGAGGCGAGCTCGCCGCGGTTGCGAGGGGTGCGGTAGTGGTCGAGGATGATCTCGCGGTACAGGTCGTCGAGGTTGTTCATGGTCTAGGCGAACATCGTGACGGCACTGCCGAGCGCCTCGAGCAAGACGTCGGTGTCTGAAGTCAGTGAATACGGCCCGAAGGACGCCCGAGCCGTCGCCGCGAGGTTGAAGCGGCGCATGAGGGGCTTGGCGCAGTGGTGTCCGGGTCGCACGCATACGCCGAACTGGTCGAGCACCTGGGCGATGTCGTGGGGGTGGACCCCGTCGACGTCCAGGCTGAGGACACCGCCGCGATCGGCGGTGTCCGCCGGTCCGATGACCCGGACGCGGCCGTCGAACTCGTTGGCGAGTCGCTTGAGCGCGTCGCCGGTGAGCTCCTCCTCGTGGCGGGCGATGTTCGCGAGTCCAAGGCCCTCGAGGTACCGGATGGCGGCTGTGAGGCCAGCCGTCTCGGCGATCGGTGGGGTACCGGCCCCGAAGCGGG
>JAJZSM010000080.1 GCA_021849765.1 Actinomycetes bacterium
CACCCTGAGTGCGGTACTCGGCGACCCGAGCGCCGACGAGGCCCCCACGAACGGGGGGCCGGGGACCGACCAGATTGGTCGGACCCTGCGCGAGCGCGCGTCGACCCTGACCCTGGTCGCGGCCCAGCGCGACGCCGAGGAGGCATCGTGAGCATCTACCCGCGCACCATCGCCGTCGGATTCGACGGCTCGTCCGACGCGGTCTCGGCCTGCGCGTGGGCGATGGCGACGGGGCGGCGACTCGAGGCCCACCTCGTGCTCGTGCACGCGCGCGGCCTGCTCAACCGCTTTGAGCGTCGCGACCCGCGCGGACTGTTCGGTGACGTCGTGAGCGACCTCGCCACCCGTCACGCCTTCAACCAGACGCGCTTGAGCTGGCACGTGGCCGACGGCGACGCCTGCTCGGTGCTGCTGCGATGCGGGGAGGCGCCGGTCTTCGCGGACCTGGTGGTCGTGGGCTCACGGGGTCGCGACGAGCACGCGGGGATGCTGATCGGCAGCACGAGCCTCCAGCTCGCCGAGCGAAGCCCGATCCCGGTCGTCATCGTGCCGAGCACGACGAGCGAATACCACGAACCCTAGGTAAAAGCTCGCCCCCGCGCGAGACGCCGTCTGGTGTCGTGCAGCACCAGGTTGAGCGGGAACTCGCGTAGGACTCGCGGCAGCGCACGGTTGACGGCGACCAAGACACGCAACGTCGCGTGAAAGAGTCGCTCGCGCGACGGGTTCCACGCGAGACCAAGTTCGCTTCGAAACGGCTCGGGCAGGAACCCCGCCGTGATCACCCGGTGCAGTGGTCCGAGGAGCATGGCCAAGGGACGCGGGAGGAACGACAGCGAGGCGATGCCCCACAGGTAGTCCCGGGTGAGGTCGTCCATCGCCACGAGCTTCGTGGCCGTCGCCCAGTAGTCCTCGAAGGCCAACCGGTCCCCGGGCCAGCTCGACGGCGGCACCTGGAGCGTCGTCGCGAAGCGCGCACAGCGCGCGTAGAGCTCGTCGAGCAGTGCCGGTGACGCCCCAGGGTCGACGAGACGGATCGCGTCGAGTGCGCCACGGTACATGCACGCGGCCACCCACAACTGCAACTCGGGGTCAGCGGCGTTGTAGGCGACGGGCGCGTCGGGCGCCGAGCGCACGGTGCGATGCTGGCGCGCGACCTCGCGGCGAAGCGCCACACGCTCCTCGTCGGTGCCGAGCAGGCTGACCACCACGTAGCCGAGGGTCGTGCGCGTGCGCTTGAAGGGGTGGGCGGTCAGCGCGCCGCTCGTGACCGTGCTCGTCGCCACGGCGTGGCCGATCGGCAGGCGGGCGAGCTGCATCACGACGTTCGCGCCCGCGGACAGCAGGCCGAGCGCGTTCATGACGTCACGGCGCAGGGCCGACGACGGTTCGTGCGCCTGCCCGGGAATGTCCTTACTCACGACGTCCTCCCATCTCCAGTGTAGGAAGCGGTCTCCCGGGTCACGGTTACTGTAACACTCGTTACAATTGAACCATGTCGTCACCGAGCGCCCCGAACCCCTCGAGTGAGCCGTTGGCGCGCGGGGTGGGCTTTCGGCTCAGTCGGATCAGCCGCACGCTGCGCAGCCAGTGGGCCGAGGAGCTAACCGACCTCGAGCTCAGCCCGCCCGAGGCCGCCGTCTTGCGCGGCCTCGCCGAGCACCCCGGCAGTGCGCTGCGCGAGCTCGCCCGGATCCTCGCGAGTGACCCGATGAGTGCGAAGCGCTGCGTCGACGGCCTCGAGCGACGCGGACTGATCGTGAGCGGTCACCGCGGCAACGACCGACGACCGCGCACACTCACCGTGACCGCCGACGGACTCGCGCTCGTCGCCGAGCTCAATAGGCGCATGCGACTGCGCGAAGGGCGCCTCGCGGGACTCCTCTCAACGGACGAGCGCGACGCCTTCGAGCGGGTGCTCTGCAGCTTCGAGCACGAACTGGACATCGACCAACCCCGATCAACGAAAGAGATCCTATGAGTACCCCGTCGCCTAGGAACGCCCATCACGATCACCACCATCACAGTCACGCCGAGGTTGGCGCCACTTGGGACGAGCGATACCGCACGACCGGCTGGGCCGCTGACCCCGACGAGGAACTCGTCGAACTGGTCGGCCCCCTCGCACCCGGCGCGGCACTCGACCTCGGCTGTGGGACCGGGCGCAACAGCATCTGGCTCGCCTCGAGGGGCTGGCGGGTCACCAGCGTCGACGCCTCGCTCGTGGGGCTCGACCACCTGGTCCAACGCGCCGACGAACTCGGGCTCGCGGCCCCGACGACCATCGTCGCGGACCTGACCACCTATGAGGCCCCGGTGGGGGCCTTTGACCTCGTGGTGGTCGCGAACATCCACCTGGACCCGAGCGAGCGCGACGACTTCTTCGTGCGCGTACAGCGCGCGCTTCGCCCCGGCGGCCACCTCTACGTGATCGGTCATCACCTCGACGCGCTCGGCCTCTCGGGACCACCCGACCCCGCGCGGCTCTACACCGAGGAGATCCTGCGCGCCGCGTTCAATGACCTCGCCATCGAACGACTCGAGCGGCTCGAGCGCCGCCTCGAGGACGGAGGCAACCGGCCCGTCGTCGACGTGCTGCTGTGGGCGACGACGGCACCGGTGGTGAGCCGATGACCGCCGCGGTCAGCACGCACGAGCGCCACCGCCTGGCCCTCGTCGTGATCGCCACGGCCCAGTTGATGGTCATGCTCGACATGACCATCGTGAACGTCGCGCTGCCGACGATCCAGCGCGACCTGCACTTCTCGACGACGAACCTGACGTGGGTGATCGACGCCTACGTACTGGTCTTTGGCGGGCTGCTGCTGCTTGGCGGGCGCACCGGGGACATCTTTGGACGGCGCCGCATGTTCACGATCGGCATCGCCCTCTTCGCCGGTGCCTCGCTGCTCGGTGGCGTCGCCACCTCCCAGGGCTGGCTGATCGCGGCGCGCGCGCTGCAGGGGATTGGCGCGGCTATCGCGTCGCCGACGGCGCTCGCCCTCGTCGCGACCACCTTCGAAGAAGGCGCCGAACGCCACCGCGCCATGGCGGTCTACGCCGCCATGACCGGCGCTGGCGGCGCGCTCGGCCTCGTGCTCGGTGGCCTGCTCGTCGAGACCGCCACGTGGCGCTGGGTCTTCTTCGTGAACGTGCCCATCGGCGCCACGCTGTTGATCCTCGCCCCGATCGTGCTGCCCAAGGTCGACGGCCACGGCGGACGACTCGACATGCCTGGTGCGCTCGCGGTATCTGGGGGCATGGCGGCGCTCGTCTACGGTTTGATCCGCGCGCCGGGCTCGGGGTGGACCGATCGCTACACCCTGCTCGCCTTCGCAATCGGCATCGTCTTGCTCATCACCTTCGCCGTGATCGAGACGCGCAGTCGCGAGGCACTCATCCCGCCGCGATTCCTGCGTGACCGCAACCGGGCCGGGGGATTCGCGGTCATCTTGCTGCTCGGCGGCGCGATGCTGTCCCTGCTCTACTTCCTCACCCAGTTCCTCCAGGAGCAGCTGCACTACAGCTCGCTCGTGACCGGGGTCGCCTACCTGCCGATCCCCTTCATGGTCGCCTCGAGCAGCCTCGTCGTCTCTCGGATCATCAAGCACGTCGGCACGCGACCCTTCATCGTCGCCGGCCCGCTCGTCGCCGCGCTTGGCATCTTCTGGGCGTCGTACATCACGGCCACGTCCTCCTACCGGAACGTCTTCGGTCCCCTCGTCGTGACGGGACTCGGTATGGGGCTCACCATGGTGCCGGTCACCGTCAACGCGGTGAGCGGTGTGAAGAACCGCGAGCAGGGTCTCGCTTCGTCGCTGCTCAACACGGCCCAGCAGGTCGGCGGCTCGCTCGGACTCGCGGTGCTCGTGACCATCGCCGCCACGGCGGTCAAACACTCGCTCCAGTCGAGTGCGGCCGTGCTTCGCGGCTCGGCGACCTCGCCCGCGGCGATCGCCGCCGCCCAGCACGCGGCCGTGCACGGCTACCAGTCGGCGGTGCGGGTGGGCTCACTCGGTGCCCTGCTGGCCTTCGTGCTGGCGGCGTTGATCGTGCGACCCAAAGCCGTCGCCACCCCCATCGCCGAGGTCGTCGTCGCGCTCGACTAATCGGGCACGAAGAAGTCGGTCGCAGTCTCACGCGCCGCCCACGACGCGTTAACGGTGTTGGGCACCCAGATCAGGCTTGGCCGACACGCGCGACGCTGGACCATGATCGAGTTGGCCGCACGTCTCGGTGTGAACACGCGCACCGTGGCGGCGCTCGAGACAGGATCGCCGTCGGTATCAATCGGCACCGTGTTCATCGCGGCGCTACTGGTGGGGGTCGAACTCTTCGGTCTGAGCGATCCCGAACGAGCCCGTGCCCGCCGGGCCGCGACGAGACGTTGGCACCGCTGCCCGAACGAGTTCGCAAACCCGCACGAGCGCAGAGCGCGGATGACTTCGCCTTCTGAGATCTTCGCGTGGGACTGGTTACCCGAGGGCACCAGTCCGGTCGTGATCGGCCGAATTCGGGCCAGCGTTCACACTCGATGATGACGAATCCTAAGATTCCCCACCCTCGATCACCGGAGTTGCTCACCTGCGAGGCGTGACACGACGCTTGGTGAACTGCACGCAGCGACAAACACGCTCGGGTCCGATGATCTTCACGGCGACCTCTTTGAAGCCATGCTTGACAGTGTGGACGGGTTCACGTTCTTCACCAACGAACCGTCTCAAATCTGCGGAAAAACGCTGGATTACGCCCCAGGAAAACTGGGGCCTCCACTACACGCCGAACCCCATTAGGAACTAGGGGCCAAGCACTGTGAGGGGGACCACGAGGACGCCGTCGTCCCGTCGATACGCAGCGGAGTTGGTAGTAATCACCCCCATGAAACTAGGTTCGCCGACGCGATCAAGATCGACTTTCTGGGCAAAGCGCAACAACCCATTCGCCGCCGCCGGTACGTCATCGGGATTCATCTTGACCTCGAATGCGCCCCACCGGCCATCGTCTAACGAGATAATTATGTCGACCTCGTGACCATTGTTGTCACGCCAGTGACTGAGCTGTCCTCCGATTCCTTGAACGTATACACGGACGTCTCGAACAACCATGCCCTCGAAGTGGAAGCCGGTTGCATTGAGATCACCCAGTAGACGCGCTGAGCCCACGCCAAGTGCCCCCACCCCAATGGACGGATCAACCATGTAGCGCTTCTCCGCTTTGCGAAGCGGCGTCGTTGAGCGCATATGGGGGGCCCAGGCTTCCACATTCTCTACGACCATCAACCTCTCCAGCGCTGTCAGGTAAGCAGCCACAGTGTCGCGGTCCGCCGGTCCGTCGGCGCCGCCCACGTCCCTGGCCAACGCTTGGGCGGTCGTGTCCGTGCCAACCCCCCGTCCGAGAGCGGTGAAGAGCCTGCGTACATTCCTTGGATCTCGTCGGCCGTCGAGTTGCTGGATGTCAACCTCCACCAGGTTGTTGATGTAGTCCCGTATCCATACCTGGGCGTCCTCCGGGTGCGCCCCAACGAGCGATGGCCACCCACCAGTGACAAGGCAATCAACGAGTTCCGGGACTGAGACGCCGGGATTGATTGCGGCAGGTGTCGCACCCTCGAACAAGCCCAGGATTGACACCTCGCCTGTCGAGTGGCCCGACTCGACCAGGCTCATTGGTCGCATGTGAAGTACCGAGATTCGACCCGTTCCTGTGTGCCTGTGTGCGTCGGGAACTGGGGTTGCCGAACCTGTGAGAATAATGCGACCCCTCTCAGGCCAGTGATCGTCTACATCGCGTCGGACCAAGTCCCAGAGGGCGGGCGCCACCTGCCATTCGTCGAGAAGGATTGGCGACTCCTGGTCGAACAATGTCTGAGGCGATGCAGCTACGAGTGCACGGGCACCTTGGTCCACGTCAAAGCGGAACTCGTGGCGGGTCACCTGCCTCGCCGTCTCGGTCTTCCCGCAAGCCTTGGGACCTTCGATGAGCACGGCACCCGCCGCGGCCAGGCGAGCGGCCAGTTCCTTGTCGGCAATTCGTTCGATATACGCCATGCCTCATGCCCCCTTTAAACCAGCACATCCTATATCAACAGACCAGCATATTCTATGTCTTTGGACCGGTATATCCTTTAAGCCACTGATCAGAGACTCCCGCACGATGCCGAACTGGCGACCGTCCACCCAGCCAACGGTCACACGAAGGCCAGTGATGCAAAGGGAAGTCCGCCGTTGGTAGAGACTGAAGGATTGCACGAACTTAAAACCACGGAGTCACACGAGATCAATGCGGGCCGACATCCGCGACGCTCTCGACTCACGCGTCGCACCGGGCCCGGTCGGTAGGGTCTCACCTGTGAGGCGAACCGCCAGCCACAACGGGCCGACCACGACGGCGCCCCGTCGTCGGGTGGCGGGTGGCCTGGCGGTGCTCGGTGAGACCCTGCGAGTCGACCGCAGCCTCCTCGCTCCGGTCGTCGGCGTGATCACGGCGGTGCCCGTGATCACCGTCTTCGCGGTCGGACTGGCCTTCGCCAACGTCACCGGCGCCATCGCCATGGCGATCGGCGCCCAACTGATTGCCATCGTCTCGCTAATCGCATCGCCCCGCCTCTCCATCCCCCTCGCCCTCGTCGACGCCGTCGCCATGGGCAGCGCCGTCCTGCTCGGCATGTCGACGGTCACCGTGCCGTGGCTGCACGTGGGACTGCTCGCGATCTGGTGCTTCGGCGCGGGACTCGTCGCCATCTTCGGCAACGTGCCCGCCGCGATCGGCAACCAGTCGATCATCGCCTACGTGGTCTTCGGTCGCTTCGCGGGGTCCATCCCGATCGCCCTGCATCTCGCTGGCTTCGTCGTCGTCGGTTGCGTCGTCGAGGTAACCGCCCTCATCGTGCTGCGACTCCCCCCGTCGTTGCGGGTGCAGCGCACGAAGCTCGCCGCGGCCTGTGACGCCGTGGCCGCGCTCGCCCGCGGCGCGGCGACGGGCTCGGCGATCGCCGCGCTCGCCGTGGTCGACGAC
>JAJZSM010000081.1 GCA_021849765.1 Actinomycetes bacterium
GCCGGATCGCGTCCATCCGGATCAGTGCCGGTCGACCGACGACGTTGTAACTGAGCAGCGTGTGGGGGCCCACGGCCGGGCTCTTCAGGGTGGGGGCGTGCGGGGTCGGGCCGTACTCGTCGGCGAAGACGACGTCATCGTCGTCTCGGGCGTGGGTGCGAAGGACCTCGCGTGCCAGCGTCGCGTCACCAGTCGGGTCCGCCGAATCGGCGATCAGTAGCCAGGTCGTGGTGGCACGACTCACCACGTCGTTGAGCATTGTGATGAACTCGTCGGGGCTGGCTGCGCCCTCGTCGACACGCACGATGGTGACGTCCGTGGCGGCGATCCCCGCCGCAGACCGTTCGGGTTGGTCGAGCAGGTAGGGCCGGTAGTTGATGGGGAAGAAAACCTCATCGGGTGCTTCGACAACCAATTTGGTGGTCGGTTCGGGCTTGGTCGTGCCGCGAACCGCGCGGATCACCTTGAGGAGTGGACGTCCGAAGAAGCGCGCGAAGCGGTAACGCCGGGTGTCCTCGCCGAGCATCCGGCCGATCGTGCGGCGAAGGCGATTGCCCGAAACCATGTGGATGTTGCCGTGGAACTGAGCCCACCGCCGACGAAGTTCCTCGTCGGTGATCACCGGTTTTGCCTCGTCTACGTCAAACTGACGGATCTCAAACATCAGCCATCCTCAGAAGTACTTACGCACCGCGTAAAAATCACCGCTCACGCTATCGGAGTTGGCCGGTCCCGCCGTTACGTGATTCGCGCGTCGCACCGGTACGTCACGCGACGTGCGACGACCCTTCGACCAGTCCCGTTCGTTCGTTGGAACGTCGGACTCAGCTGAGGGTCTTTCGCATCTGCAGGGACGTCACCTCATAGCCACTGCTCTCGTAGAGTTGGCGGGCGACGTGATTCGCCCCAAAGACGTTGAGCGCAATCGCGCGCGCCCCCAGTCGACGGGCCTCGAATTCGGCGGCGTCGAGCAGTTGGTGTCCGATGCCGCGGCCCCGGTACCCCGGCTCGACCTCGATCGCGTAGATCCACGCCCCACCGGTGATCGGATCCGTCGGCTCGGTGGCGAGCCAGAGGTACCCGACGACCTCGTCCGCCGCCGTTCGCGCGATGTACCAGTGCATCCCCGGCGTCGCGATTCCCAGCGGCAACAAGCGGTGCTCCTGGACCCCTGCGAGCTCCTCGGCGTCCACCGCACTCCAGTTCCCGGCACGGATCTGCTCGGCCACGTAGCCCTTCATCAAGGCGGGGAGTCGCGACTCGAGCTCGTCGACAGTCATGGGGTCGAGTCGTACATCGTTCACGCGGCAACTGTAACCGCCGTCGTTCGACGAATCCTGGGCCGCCACGCCGGTAGTTAACCGAAAATTCACTTTGGGATCAGCCACGCGTAACTCTGGGGACATCACGTCGTCACGTGATAGGGCAACACTCGGGACTGGGGCGAATTCGGAAGGAAGCCGTGAGCGTTTCAAAGTCAGAAGTGGGCGGCGTCGAACCAGCCGAAGCCCCCGACACGGTGGCCCGCACCGTCGGTCAGATCCTCGACGATGCGCCGACGAGCCGCTTTCACCATCGCGCCGTCTTGATCTCGGGCATGGGTTTCTTCACTGATGCCTATGACCTGTTCGTCATAGGGACCGTTGCGGCGCTCGTCCAGGCACAGTGGTCCCTCTCGACCACCGAGACGAGTTGGGTTACCGGATCGGCGATCCTCGGCGCATTCGTGGGTGCGATGGTTTTCGGTCGTATCGCTGACAAGATCGGGCGAAAGTCCGTCTACACCGCCGTCGCCGTGATCATGGTTATTGGTGCGATCAGTTCCTCGTTCGCCCCGAACGTGTTGACCTTGGTGCTCGCGCGTTTCGTACTCGGTCTCGGTATCGGTGGGGACTATCCGGTGTCGGCGGTGTTGATGAGCGAGTACGCGAACCGAAACGACCGCGGACGTCTCGTCGGGCTCGTCTTCTCGATGCAGGCCGTTGGTCTCATCGTCGGACCCCTGGTCGGGTTGGCGCTGCTCTCCTCGGGGTTCTCAGAAAACCTGACGTGGCGACTCCTCCTTGGTCTGGGCGCAATTCCCGCGGCCGCGGTCATCTACCTGCGTGCCCGCATGCCCGAATCGCCACGATTCCAAGCACACGTGCGCCATCAGAGCGAGCGCGCGGCGGCCGAGCTGCACCAGTTCGCCAACGGCGCCGTGGACGCAACGGTGGTGAAGGCGAACGCGACGACGTTGATGGCCCCGCGTCAGTTCTTTACGAATCGGCAGATGTGGCTGCTGATGATCGGTACGGCGGGCAGCTGGTTCCTCTTCGACTACGCCTACTACGGCAATACCTTGTCCCTGCCGAGCATCCTGCTCGAGGTGTCACCCACCGCGACGATCAAGGTGAAACTTCTGCTGACCCTGGCCATGTTCGTCGTCTTCGCGCTACCGGGGTACATCCTCGCGGTGACCAAGATCGACCGAATCGGACACCGCAGGTTGCAGTCGATCGGTTTTTCCGTTATGGCCGCGTGCTTCCTGCTCCTCGTGGCGGTACCCCGGTTCACGACAATGGTGGTGCCCTTCGTACTCATCTTCGGGTTCAGTTACCTCTTCACCGAGTTCGGCCCGAACACGACGACCTTCGTCCTGCCCTCGGAGGTCTTCCCCGTGGAGATGCGAACGACCGGTCATGGGATCGCGGCCGGCATCGGCAAGTTCGGCGCCTTCGTCGGTGTCTTCATGGTGCCTCGCCTGCAGGCGTCAATCGGTCTACGCGGACTGCTCGTTGTCGCTGGCCTATCGGCGATCGCCGGACTCGGTACCACCGCGATGCTGCCCGAGCCAGCCAAGATCTCGCTCGAGGACTCCTCCAACCCACCGTTGTAGCAGCGGCGTCGCTCGTCGACGCTTCCCTACACTGGGCCCATGGACCTGGGGCTGGACGATCACGTCATACTGATAACTGGTGGCACCGACGGACTCGGGCTCGCGCTCGCCAGCGCCCTCGTCGGTGAGGGTGCTCGGGTCGCCGTGTGCGGCCGTGACGTCGCCCGACTCGAACGTGCGCAGGCCACGCTCGGCGATGAGGCGCTGTGCGTCGAGGTTGACGTGACGCGCGCCAGCGACCGCGAGGCCTTCGTTCTCGCGGCGAGGAACCGGTTCGGTCGGATCGATGGGCTGGTCAATAACGCCGGACGGTCGGCGGCCACACTCGTGGCGACCTCCGATGACGACGAATGGCGCGCGGACTACGAGCTCAAGGTGGTGTCAGCACTGCACCTGGCCCGACTCGTCCTCGACGACCTCGCGGTCTCGGGTGGCGCGGTACTCAATGTCCTCGCGATCTCCGCGCGTGCCCCCGGCGCCGGCTCAACGCCTACGGCCGCGTCCCGGGCCGCCGGTCTCGCGCTCACCAAGGCCCTCGCGGGCGAGGTCGGACCACGTGGTGTGCGAGCCGTCGCCATCTTGATCGGACTGGTCGAATCCGGACAGTGGGAACGTCGGGCCGCCCAGACGGGCGTGCCGGTCGCCTCGGTGTACGACGACCTCGTGCGCAACGCCCGAATCCCGCTCGGCCGCGTGGGTCGAGCCGAGGAGTTCGCGAATCTGGCCGCCTTCCTGCTGTCGCCGCGCGCCAGCTACGTGACCGGTGTCGGCGTGAGTCTCGACGGCGGTCTGTCACCGGTCATCTGACGCTCGTTTTGGAAGCGTGGCGCGTGACGCATTGATGGGCGTACTACCGTGTCCGGGTGCTCACACGATCTCGAGTTGATTGCGCCAGTGGCGCCAACGTGGTGACTCGCGGGTGCGACCGCTCGGTGGGACGGTAGCAATGACGGTGTTCTGGTCGGTGGTGCTCTTCGTGCACATCACGGTCGCGGCGTTCTGGGTCGGGGGTCAGCTGATGCTGTCGTTCGTCGTGATGCCAGCGCTTCGACGTGACGCGTCGCCCCAACAGTTACGCGCGATCGCCCAATCCGCCGGTCGCCGGTTCACCGTCGTGACGAACCGCGTACTGTTCCCGGCGTTGTTTGTCACCGGTCCGTTTCTCGCGTGGCACGACGGCGCTCGGTGGTCCAACGTCACGACGTCAGCGTTCGGACATCTGTTAGTCGCCAAAGTGGCGCTCGTGGTGGCGGTCGTCATCATGGCGTCGCTGCACGGGTTCGTGGCCCGCCGTACCTCGCGACGCGGCGTTCGCATCTACGCGATTGTGACGGTCATCGCGTCCGTGGGGGTTCTGGCCTTCGCCGCGTTCCTCTCGATGGCGCCGACACCGTAGTCAGCGGTAACGGGCGCACGCTTAGTGCGTCGGGCATTGAGTCATTGGCCGTCACGGCCGCACGAGCGACCTTCGCGTGTCGTTGCGGCGTCAGCCTGTCAGTGTTGTGCGGACACGCGCTCGGTGTCAACCACCTCGTACGAGGGGAAGAAGTCGGGCTCTTTCTCGTAGAGGAAACCGTAAAAGCCGCGCGCGACCTTCTGGAGGACGCCCGACACCGTCCGATGCGTTTCCATCTCGTGTTCCATCGACAGTCTCCCAGTTCTCGATAGACGCCAACAATGACGCTGACCCACTACCACGAATCAGCCCCATCGTACGGATGGGCGGTATCGGCGCGGGCTCGCCGCGCCGGGACCAAAGTCCCGAAATCCCGGTGACGCGGCATTGAACCCGTCGATCGTCACGTCACGTCACGACGCCCTCGACGAACGTTTTGACTGTCTCCGTCACCGCGGTACCCAGGCACGCACTCGATCGATGTGTCAGCTCTCGACTCGCAGTGGTGCGTGACCGTCGGGCCAATCACCTCGCGTCGAGCCCGCCTATCACTGTGGTTCAGTCGGGTCGAGCCCGGTCTGTCGCTCACACCACGTCCAGAGTTGCACGCCGTCGTCGAGGGCCGAGGCGCGAGGTCGAGTCCAGGGGAGGTAATACTCCGAGCGTCGGCGACGGTCGAGCCAAATCCCCGAGTCACTGACGGCGCCCTCGCTCGCCGCGCCGCTCGCCAGCCACACGACGGTGTCGGCTCCCTCGTCGGGACGTCGTAGGAGTGGACCCAAGCGATGGAAGTTCGGCAACGACTGCGCGAGTCCCGGCGTGTCGGTCCAACCGGGGTGCATGACGAAACTGGACACGCCGTCGCGTCGCCATCGCCGTTGCCATTCGTGGGCGAGGAGGACTTGAGCGCGTTTGGAACGCGCGTAGGCGCGCACCCCCTGGTACTCGTCACGAGTCATGACCAGCGACGGCAAATCGAAGCGCTCGGTGTACATGCCCCCCGACGCAACCGTGACG
Source organism: Actinomycetes bacterium (assembly GCA_021849765.1). Next base: position 5,292 of record JAJZSM010000081.1, read on the forward strand.
ATCACGGCGTTGTCGGCACGGGCAAGCAGTGGCGCGAGGCGCCAGCTCAGGCGGAAGGGGCCGAGCACGTGCGTCGAGACGGTGAGCTCCATTCCCTCAGCGTTCTGCTCGAAGGAACGCGACAGCGCCCCCGCGGCGTGAACTAAACCGTCGAGTTGGCCGAGTTCATCGCGTAATTGCGCGGCGAACCCATCGATGGCTGACGGGTCGCTGAGATCGAGCAGGGAAGCGCGGGCTCGACCGCCAGCGCGAACGATTGATGCCTCGACCTCGCGCGTTCGTTGCGCATCGCGTCCCGTGAGCAGCACGGTCGCGCCGAGCTGCGCCAGACCGATGGCGCTGGCTCGACCGATCCCCGATGACGCCCCGGTGACGAGCACGGTTCGGCCATCCATCGGTCGCGGCGAGGTCCACGAGGGGCTGCGGCGACGGACGAGGTAGCCGACACGACTGAAGCTAGCCACGATGGTTGTTTCCAGGGCTCCGTCCACTAACCGATCAAGTCGCGAGCGGCCGTTTGTTGGGATGGCAACGACGTGGGGCAATCGAGCGTGGGGCACAAATTCATTTTAGTGCTAAATTAGATACTTCGCGTCGGTCACCGGCGCACGCGCCCCGGGAGGACTGACACGACATGCGCATTGCCATCATTGGATCCGGTATCGCGGGCCTGACATGTGCCCACGTGTTGGGCCAGCACCACGACGTCACGGTCTTTGAGCGCGACAATCGGCCCGGCGGGCACGCTCATACGGTCGATGTTCGAATCGGTGACGAAGAACACGCGGTCGACACCGGCTTCATCGTCTACAACGAGCGCAACTACCCAGGGCTCACTCGGCTGTTCGAACGTCTCGGCGTGGTCACGAAGTCGAGCGACATGAGTTTTGGTGTGAGCGATGTCCGAACCGGCCTGGAGTGGAGTTCGAGTTCGCTGGCCACTATCTTCGCCCAACGTCGAAACGCCCTTCGCCCCGACTTCCTCGCGATGCTCGGCGATATCGTCACCTTCAATCGTCGAATGCGCCAGGTGCTTCATGATGGCGACGACGAGTCCTTGCGGGTCCGCGACGTCGTCGAGCGTGGGACGTGGGGCGAGCCATTCGTCAACTGGTATCTCGCCCCAATGGTTTCGGCGATCTGGTCGGCCCCCCTCGCCGATGCATTGGACATTCCCGTGACGACCTTCGCGCGGTTCTTCGAGAACCACGGTCTGTTGAGCCTCAACGGTCGCCCCCGTTGGCGCACGGTCGAGGGTGGTTCACGTCAGTACGTCGAGCGCATCACGGGCCCACTGGGTCGACGCCTCCGACTCGGAGCGGTGGTCACGAAGGTGACACGGCGGCGCGACGGCGTCGAGGTCAACAGCGACCAGTACGGCCCCGAGACCTTCGACCACGTGATCTTGGCGGCCCACAGCGATCAGAGCCTGGCACTATTGAGCGACCCGACCACCGCTGAGCGCGAGGTCCTCGGGGCGCTGCGATATCAGATGAACTCGGTTGCGTTGCACGTCGACGACGCCTTGCTCCCCCGCACGCCGGCGGCACGTGCGAGCTGGAACTACCGGATCGAAGGAAACAACGCCGGGGCCACCGTGACCTATCACATGAACCGCTTGCAGTCGATTGACTCGAACTACGAGATCTGTGTGACCCTCAACCAGACGGACC
>JAJZSM010000082.1 GCA_021849765.1 Actinomycetes bacterium
CGATCCCCGAAGGTCCACAGCGCGACCTCGCTGCGGCCCTGGCGCAGTTGCCAGCAGAGCTGTAGTGCCAAGGTGGACTTGCCAGCCGCCATCGTGCCGTACGTGAAGGTCAGCTCAGCCATCGTTCCCCATTCCGGGCAATCACCTTACAACGCAGCCGTCATCACTTTGGGGTGCTGGCTAGATTGGGTCGGTGGACTACTCCGTACGAGCGATCGCCTATATCCGCAACGACCGGAGCGAAGCGCTCGACGACAACTGGGACGACGTGCTCAGCACGGTCGAACTGGCGACGGACGTCCCCAGCGAGGCATTGCGCGGCCTCGAGGAGTTCTCGCACGTCGAACTGATCTTCTTCGCGGACTGGGCTGAGGACGTGCCACCGGCGCCGTGGCATCGGCGGCCCCGTAACAACCCGAACTGGCCCGACGTGGGCGTCTTCGCTCAGCGCAACAAGGACCGCCCGAACCGACTGCTGTTGACGACTCTGCCCATCGAGGGTCTCGCCGAGCGGTCCTTCACCGTGCGCGGCCTCGACGGCATCGATGGGACACCCGTACTCGATATCAAGCCAGTGTTCCAATGGAGCATCCCGCGCGGCACGCTCTCGACGCCGCCGTGGAGCGACGAGCTCGGCGAGACCTACCGCTAGGCCCTACCCGACACCGCGTCATCACGACTGAGTGGTCCCACCCTTCGGTCCCGGTCGACTCACTGACCAAAGTCGTCGGGCATCTGGATAGCCACGACCTCGCCGGTCACCGTCGGCTCATCCCCCGCCCACAGGGTGGAGGCGATTGTCACCTTCCGGCCCTTGATCTCGCTGACGCGGCCGCGGATCTGGAGTGTCGGCCCGAGTGGGGTCGCCGCGGCGTAGCGAACGTAGAGCGACCCGGTGACGAAGCGGAACGCTGGGAGCGAGTCCATGTCTCGACCCTCGTCGCGGTACATGGCGGCAGCGGCCGTGCCGGTGCTGTGGCAGTCGATCAACGACGCCAAGAGTCCGCCGTAGACGAAGCCGGGGATCGCCGTGTGGAAGGCGGACGGGGTGAACGTCGTGAGGCTCTCGTCACCGTCCCACACCGTCTTGATCTGATAGCCGTGCTCGTTGAGACGGCCGCAGCCGTAGCAGTGGGCCAGGTGCTCGGGGTAATAGTCCTGGAATGCCTTCATCACACCTCCGTTGTTGATTCGAACACTGCGTCGCCCGCGTTACATCGTGCATCAGTCGCCACCGGCTCACGACCTCGCTTCGAGCCAGGCGTCGAGCTGCTCGCGGGTAGGGGCCTGGGCGGGACCGAACGACGCGATCGCGATCGCGGCCGCGGCGTTGGCGCGACGCGCCGCATCACGCGCCTCGAACCCGGACGCCAACCCCGCGAGGAAGACGCCGTTGTGCGCGTCCCCCGCCCCGTTGGTGTCGACGATCGTCACGTCGTAGCCCGCGACCCGAGTAACCGCACCGTCGGCGCCGACCAGACAGCCAGCTGGCCCGTCGTGGACGACCACGCCCGCGCGCACCCGCTTGAGCAGCGCGCGCGTCGCCGCCTCCAGCTCCGCTTCGCTCGCGAGCGCGCGACACTCACTCGCACTCGCGAGCAGCCAATCGGTACGCTCGAGCACGTCGTCGAGCACGGTTGGCTCGGCGTCACTGAAGCGCGCGCCCGGGTCGAAGGCCACGACGACCCCCTCGGGGATTGTGCGCACCCACGGCGCGATGACCGCCGAGAGTTCCGGGTGCGCGAGGTTGTACCCGGAGAGATAGAGATAGTCGCCAGGCCCGAGGTCGAGTTCGGCCAGGGACGATGCATGCAGTCCGAGCTCGGCGCCGGGCGCCGTGATGAAGGTCCGTTCGCCGTCCCCGTCAACGACGACGACGCAGACACCGAGGTCGTCATCCCCCTCCAGCGGCCCGTGGGCGATCCCCTCGGCATCGAGGCTCGCCCGGGCGCGCTCGGCGAAGGGGCCGCGACCGAGTCGACCGCCGTAGCGGGCGTCCAAACCCTGACGCGAAGCGGCCGCGAGTACGTTGAAGCCGCCGCCGGTGGACAACGACGACCAGGAACTGCGTACATCACCACCGCGTTCGGGGAGCTCCGCCACGCGCAACGTCAGGTCGACGAGCACGCTGTCGAGGACGACGAGTTCCACGTCTATTCGTGCTCGGCGAGGAAGGCGCCCACCACGTCGCGGTAACGCTCGGGCTCCTCGACGAACGGCATGTGACTCGACTCCTCAAAGACGGTCCAGCGCACGTCGGCGATGCGGTCGTAGTAGGGCTGGACCGTCGCCGGGGTCGCCTCATCGTATCGACCCGAGATGAGCAGGGTCGGTGCGGCGATTGCGTCCAGCCGTTCGATGATCGACCACGTGCGCAAGGTGCCGATGCAATAGAACTCGTTGGGACCGTTCATCGTGTGATAAACGGTGGGGTCCTCGTTGAGTTGGGTCATGGTGGCGACAACCTCGGGCGGGTTGGGCAGCACGCGACAGACGTGGCGGTCGTAGAACACTTGGGTCGCCGCGAGGTACGCCGGGTCATCGGTCGTGCCATTCGCCTCGTGGTGATCGAGAGCTTCGCGCACGTCGCCGGGGAGGTCCTGACGGAGTCGGTTCGCCTCGGCGACCCAGAGTTCCATCGAGGCCGGTGAGTTGCTGATCACGAGCGACTGGAGCCCGGAGGGTCGCGTGACGGCGTACTCGGCGCCGAGCATGCCGCCCCACGACTGGCCGAGTAAGTGGTGCGGTCCGACGTCGAGTTTGTCCAGCAGGTTCGCTAACTCCTCGAGGAAGCGTTCGACGGTCCAGAATTCCGCCCCTCGATCCCTGAGGTGGGTCGAGTTGCCACAGCCGAGCTGGTCGTAGTGAATCACCGGCCGTCCGGTCGTGGCGAGGCCCGCGATCTCGAGGAGGTAGTTGTGCGCCGCGCCGGGTCCGCCGTGCAAGACCACGAGTGGGATCTGTCCCCCCTCGAGGTCGCCCGTGACCCGGTACCAGGTCTCGTAGGGACCGAAGTCCACGGTGCCAGTGCGTGACGGTTCGAGGATCATGAGCCGACCTTAACCCAGTGGTCACGTTGCACAAAGCTGATGGCCCGGGTGATTTTTAGCGAGTCATTATGTTGTGGCGTCGTTCACCCGCAACGTCGTTGGTAGCGTTGCGGTGCACGTTTTCGATGCTCGACGACACGAGGCACCGGTCCACCATGGCACGACGAACCCCCCTTCACGCACGGCCCCGCGAGCGATCGCGCACGGCCCCCGGGCGTGGCGCGAGCGGTCACTCGCGTCGCCCCGGGGTTGAAGGCAACACTCGACTAACGAGTTCATTGGGTGCGGTCCTGCTGGTACTGCTGTTCCTCGAAGGCCTCACGATCGTCAGTATCGGGTCGTGGCTCACCCCACACATCGTCATCGGGGTCCTACTGATCCCGCCGGTGCTGCTCAAGATCGCGTCGACCTCGTGGCGGATGGTCCGGTACTACATGGGCCACCGCGAGTATCGGCGAAAAGGTCCACCCGCTCCGCTCCTGCGGATCCTCGGCCCAATCATCGTGGTACTCACGGTGGTGTTGCTCGCCTCGGGTGTCGGGCTCGTCGTCGGCGCACCCACCTCGTGGCGCCCGCAACTGTTCACCATTCACCGGGCGTCGTTCGTCCTGTGGTTCGCCGCGATGGCCATTCACGTCCTCGGGCACCTCGTCGAGACCGCTCGATTCGCACCGCGCGATTTCATCCCCTACACGCGACGCCAGGTGAACGGTGCGTCATCACGTCAGTGGGCGCTCGCCGCGGCGTTGACCGTCGGGGTGATCGCCGCGTTTGCCATCCTGCCGTACGCCGCGAACTGGCGCGCCAGCTTCTTTGGCTGATCTACTGACGCGCGAGGGGCACCGAACCGCCGGGCTCGACCGAGACGACACGCGCGGTCGCCTCGCGGTCCACGAGATGCCGTGCCACCTCCTCGGGTGTGCCCGTTAACAGCGGGAACGTCCCGAAGTGGATCGGCGTGAACCTCGCGACGCCGAGCAGCATCACCGCGTACGCCGCCTCGCGCGGGCCCATGTTGTAGTGACCGTCGATCGGCATCAGCGCGATCTCGGGCGCGTAGAGCTCGCGGATCAGCGCCATGTCCCCGAAGACGTTGGTGTCGCCCGAGACGTACACCGGTCCGCCACTGCCCTCGGGCAGGTGGGCGATGAATCCGACCGGGTTCCCGCCGTAGATGTTGGCCAGGCCTTCGCCGGCCTCCACGCCACAGGAGTGGTCCGCCGTGACCATCGTCAGGCCGATGTCGGCGACGCGCGCTGTGCCACCCTTGTTCATATCAACGATGTTGGCCAGACCCTGGGTCGCGAAATAGGCCGCCATCTCGGGCACGCACACCACCGTGGCTCCCGTGGCCAGCGCCAAGGGGACCACCGAGCCCATGTGGTCGAAGTGGCCGTGGGTAACCGCAATCACGTCCACCGGCCCGACGCCCTCCATCGACACCGGGCACTTCGGGTTATCGAACCACGGGTCGAAGATCACCCGCGTCCCGGTCGACGTGACCATCAGCACGGTGGCGTGCCCCAGCCACGTCAACGTCCCCGGCTCGCCGAGCCGGCCCGCGCCCATCAGTTCCTCACTCATCGTGTCCATGTTCCGCCTCCACGTCGGTCGCTGTCCTCACGATAGGGCGACGCGCTACCAGGACGCTCCATCGGCCTACAGTGGCGAAGAAAGGAGGTCGCTGTGCTCATTGTCACGACGAACGACCTGCCCGGTTACCGGATCACCAAGGTGATCGGCGAGGTGAACGGGCTCACGGTGCGCACCCGCAACGTTGGCGCTCAACTTGGCGCCGCCTTGAAGGCGATTGGCGGCGGCGAGCTGCGCGGGCTCACCCAACAGCTCCAGCAGTCCCGCGGCGAGGCGCTCGATCGCATGTCCGAGGCCGCCCAAGCCCTCGGCGCGAACGCGGTGCTCGCGATGCGCTACGACTCGAACGAGTTGGCCAACACCTACCAGGAAATCCTGGCCTACGGCACGGCGGTCGTCGCCGAACCCGCCGACTGAACCACCGTGATCCCGATCCTCACCACCACGACGATGCGTCGCGCCGACGCGCGCGCGGTGGCACGCCGCGGGGTCGACGCCCTCGTCCGTGACGCTGGTCTCGCGATCGCGTTGGTCGCGAGCGAACACCTGCGCTCCACCTACGGCGCGCGCGTCGCGGTCGTGGCCGGTCCGGGACTCAACGGAGCCGACGGGCGCGTCGCCGCCGAACAGTTGCGCCGACGGGGTGCGCACGTGAGCGTCATCGAGGTCGCCGAACAGCCCCCGGCCCTTCGGGGCTTCGACCTCGTCATCGACGCCGCCTTTGGCCTCGGGTGCTCGCGGCCCTACCGCGCGCCCCACGTACCCCCGACGACCATCGTGGTCGCGGCCGACCTCCCCTCGGGCGTCAACGCCGATACGGGTGAAGTGCTCGGCCAGCCAATGAAGGCGCACGTCACCGTCGCGCTCGGTGCGCTCAAGCCAGCACACGTCACCGGCCACGCGGCGGCCTACGTCGGCGAACTACGGATGTTCTCGCTCGGTATCGAGAGCGATGACGGTGACGGACTGCTCGAGGCGAGCGACCTCACCGACTTCGTGCGCTGGAACCGTAACGACCACAAGTGGCACCACGCCGTGGACGTGATCGCCGGCTCGACGATGATGCCGGGGGCGGCCGACCTGGTGACCCGGGGAGCCCTCGCGGGCGGTGCGTCGATGATTCGACTCGCGACCCGCGGTGAACTGGGCGGAGCCGTCGCCATCGCGAGCGAGGTAGTTCGAACCGACGGCCCACCCGATGCGCGCAGTCGCGCGGTCGTGGCCGGACCCGGCCTCGGCCGTGACGCGGTTGCGTGGCTCGCCACGCGACTCACCGACGTGCGAGTCCCGGTGGTGCTCGACGCCGACGGCCTGGACGAATCGGTGCTAGCGGTGCGACGAGGCGAACCCTGGGTGCTCACGCCCCACGACGGCGAGTACGAACGGCTCGTGGGATCGAGCCCGTCCGCCGATCGACTCGACGCGGCGCGCACCCTCGCGCGCGCGAGCGGCTGCGTCGTGCTGCTGAAGGGTCCCACCACCGTCGTCGCCGCGCCCGACGGCCACGTACGGGTCATCCAGTCCGGCACTAGCGCGCTCGCGACCGCCGGCACCGGTGACGTACTCGCCGGCCTCGTGGGCGCGAGCATCGCGCGCGGCCACGACCCCTTCGAGGCCGCCGCCCTCGGCGCGTACGTGCACGGGGCGGCGGGATCTCGACTGTCGAGGTACGCCCGCTCGTCGGACCTGCCCGCCGCGATCGGCGAGGTGCTGCGCGAGCGCTAGCGCGGCGTCACTGGGTGGGGCCGATGTGGAAGTCGCGGCTGTGCTTGCGGATCTCGCGGCGCGCGATCGTCATCTTGTGAACCTCGTCGGGGCCGTCGGCGATGCGCAGCGTCCGGATTCCTGCGTACATGTGCGCGAGCGGCGTGAACTGGGTCACACCCGCGGCGCCGTGCACCTGGATCGCCCGATCGATGACCTTGAGTGCCATGTTCGGCACGGCCACCTTGATACCCGCGATCTCGGCCGCTGCGCCCTTGTTACCGACCGTATCCATGAGGTGCGCCGTGTGCAGCACGTACTCGCGTGCCATGTCGATCTCGATGCGCGACTCGGCGATCCAGTCCTGGATGAGTCCCTTGTGAGCGAGGCTCGTCCCGAACGTCTGACGTTCGAGCGATCGACTCACCATCAACTCGAGCGCCCGCTCGGCGACGCCGATGGTGCGCATGCAGTGGTGGATTCGTCCCGGCCCGAGGCGGGCCTGGGCGATCGCGAAGCCGCCGCCCTCCTCGCCGAGCAGGTAGTCCGCCGGAACGCGGACGTTGCGGTAGATGACCTCGGGGTGACCACCGCGCTCGTCGTAGCCAAAGAC
>JAJZSM010000083.1 GCA_021849765.1 Actinomycetes bacterium
ATCATTGCACCAGTGGGCGGAGTTCCAGGTCCCCGAGCAGGTGTCCGCCGGCGTAATTCCCTGACTCGGCACGCCACGTGCGCCCCAGTCGGTGATGCCGAACGGCGTGCTCAGCCACGGCTGGTTAGCGCCCGAACCGTAGTAAGCAGTCTGGGTCTCGACGTTCAAGGTCACGTCCACCCCGATCGACTTCAGGTTCTGCTGGATCACGACAGCCAGGTTCGGTATCTCCTGGTACTGCTCGGTTGTCAGGGTCACCGCGAAGCCTTTCGCCTGACCGCCCTGGGCCAGTTCCTGCTTGGCCTTGGCGATGTTCCGCTGTCGCTGGGGAACCCGCTTCGAGGCGAGCTTGGAGATCGGGAACACCGGCGCGAAGTAGTCGTCGTTCCCGAGCGTGGCGAAGCCCCCGAGCAGCGCTGTGATCATGCCCTTACGGTCTAGAGCGTCAGCCACGGCACGGCGCAGGTAGACGTTGTTGAAGGGCGCGATATCGGTGCGCATCTGGATCGTTCGATAACCCGAGGACGCGTGACGCTGGATGACAACGTTCGGGTTCGAAAAGAGCGCCTGGCCCGACCCGTAGGTGATCGACGGCAGGTAGTCGTACTGACCACCCTGCATGTCGAGCACGCCGGTCGCGGTGTCCTGGTAGTAGCTCAACTTGATGCCGTTGAGGTACGGCATGCCCTTGGACCAGTAAGACGGGTTCTTCGCGAAGGTCGCACCCTGATCGGGCGTGTACCCCGTGACCTTGTAGGCACCGGTACCCGAGCCGGTCTTCATGAACGAGCCAATCTTGTAGTTGTGTGGCAAGATGATCGCGTTGTAGTTGAACGGCGAGAGCAGGTACGGGAAGTCCACGAAGGGCACGCTCAGGTGGAAGGTCACGACGTACTCGCTGACCTTCTCGATCTGACCCTTGGCGAGGATGCCGTTGAAGGCCGACAGCGCCGCTGAGCCAACCTTGGGGTCGGTCAGGCGGTCGAAGGTGGCGACCACGTCGTCGGCCGTCATCGTCTGACCGTTATGGAACTTGACGCCCTTGCGCAACGTGAAGGTCCAGGTCTTGGGGTTGGTGCTTTTCCAGCTCTGGGCTAGTACCGGTTGCAGGTTCCAGTTCTGATCGGGCGTGACGAGGTACTCGCCGGCCATCTGGACCGTCACAATGCCACCCTCGTCGGCCATCAGGACCGGGTCCGGCGCGGCCGTTGGCACGTTCACCCCGACCCGCGCGACCCCACCACGCTTCGGTTTGAGGGCGTGCGCCGCGCGAGCAGCGGCGCCCGCCCCGACCGGCTCGACGGCGTTGACGATCGAGCCGATGACCGGCACGCCGATGCCCATCGCCGTCGCCTTGCGGATGAAGTCACGCCGGCTGAAGTCGCCGGAACGGAACGTGTCGAACAAGTGGTACTCGTACTCGTTCAATCCTGATTCGTTTTCCACTGCACTCCCCTCTTACTGAAATCGGGTGCCCTCGGCGACCCCCGGGCCGCGAGACGATCTCGCTGGCCCGCTGTACTGCTTGCTACCCACCCACCGCCGTTCGAGCGCCGCACCGGGTGCGGTTTTCCCCTCGACGGTGGGAAGAACGCTGACCCACCGGATGCTCGATCATCATGACGGCTTGTCGCCCGACGACCGCGCGAGGTCGACGTATCCGCTCATCCGTTGGCTGATCTCGAACGCGTAGCGCGCGACCAGCTGGCCTGCCTCCTCGAGGCGCGAACCGAGACTTCCCTTCGAGCCCGACACATTGATCGCCGCAACGACCTGGCCCCGAAAGTCGCGCACCGGCGCCGAGGCACCGACGAGGTCGGCCTCGAACTCCTCGTCGACGATTGCGTACCCGCGCTCGCGCGTCGCGACAACCTCGTCATAGAGTTCGACGGCATCGTGCACGCGCTGGCGAGGTCCCACTTGAGTGAAGTACTCAGGCCCGAAATGCGCTCGCATGATGTCAAGAGGAACATCCGCAAGCAATACCCGACCGGCCGAAGTGCATGCCGCGGGCACACAGCGCCCCTCCCAGCCCGCACGTGACTCGCTAAGCGGTGAGAAGGACAGGACCGTCAAGACGTCGAGACCTTGCAGGGTGCACAGGTGCACGGTCTCGTCGAGCTCGGCGACCAATTCGCGAATGACCGTGGGCGCAACCTGCAAGAGTCGACCGGCACTCGAGCGAGCCGCCAGCGCGTAGACCCGCCACCCGAGTCGATACGCGCGGCTCATGGGATCGCGCTCGACGAGGTGCTCGTGCTCGAGGGCCCGTAGTGAGCGCGACACCTGGCCCTTGTCACGGTTCACCAACTGGGCGATGCGAACCGTACCGAGTCCGCCGTGGACGAAATCATTAGCCGCGAGCACCTCGAGCAACTCGAGGTCACGCACCAGTCCTGGCGCACTGTGATCAATCCGTGTAGTCGGCACGGCGCGAGCATACAACTACTATTTCAGTTTTGACAACTATGTGTTGAGATGTTTCCGTCCCTGTGCACCCTCACCACCGGTGCGTACGGCCAGATGCCTTATTTTGTATGGCCTTTTGCGGGTAAACATGAGTTGTCTATTCTGCGCTTTCTAGTTGCCAACTTTAACCGCTGTGCTACGATCAGGCGGTCAGATAGTGCGCGCGGACCGTTGTACGACGAGTGTCGTAGGGCGATCCCCGAAAGGAGGCCTTGCGATGACGCCCTTTGGCGACCCCATTCAACTCGGTGAAAGTTTCGTCGGCGACGGCGCGAACGCAGCCCACATCAACACGGTGCTCGGCCGTACCGGCAGCGGGGCTGAGACGGCGTGGGCGACGGCTCTGGCGACGCCCCGAGCCGGTTTTGCGCCCTTCGTCACGATCCTGCAGCCAGGCGTGCCCGTCAAACCCTTTACCCTCTTCGTCAACAAGGCCGCGATTGATGGTGACGTCCACGGAACCATCACCTGGGGCGCAGCCCAGGCCGGCGTCGCCGCCGGTGTCGCCGACGCCGTCGCCGAGGGGGTCATCCCCGAAGCCGAGGTTGACGACCTGCGGATCATCGCCGCTGTCTGGGTCAATCCGGCCGCGAACGACGAAGACGCCGTCTATCGAAACAACCGCGAGGCGACGCGCACTGCGCTCACGAACGGCGTTCATCGCCTGCCCGCCATCGCTGACGTCCTCGCGGCGCTCGAACACCCCTACAACCCGTTCTACGCTGGCGAACGGTGAAGATCACGAACGTCACCCTGGAGCGCCTGCGTCTGCCCCTCGAGCCCGCCTTCCACGCCGCGTGGGACCGGTCGCCGCGGCGAACATTCGACGCGACGGTGGTTCTGATCGACACCGACGAAGGGATCCGCGGCATCGGATCGGGCGACACGATGGACGGCTTCGAGCCGTACCTTGACTACTTCATCGGTGAGGACCCGTTGCGCATCCAGCGCCACGTGGAGGTCCTCGAGACCATTAACTTCCACGCTGGGCACTATTGGCCCTTCGAGGCCGCGCTCTGGGACGTCATCGGCCAGGCCCTCGAGCAGCCCGTCTCCGTACTCTTCGGCGGCGCCACTGACCGTATCCCCGCCTACGCCTCGCTCGGCGAGATCAAGTCCCGTTCGGACCGCGTCGACTCGGTCCTCGAACTGCGCTCAATGGGGTTCCGCGCCGTCAAGCTGCGCGTGGACCAGTTCCTCATCGACGAGGGGATCGAGGCCGTCGCCGCCGTGCGCGAGGCGGTCGGCACGACGATGGAGATCATGGTCGATTTCAACCAGGCGTGGCGCATGCCTGGGGACATCGTGCCCTCACTCGACGTGCGCGCGATCGCGCGAATCAGCCACGCCCTCGCCGAGCTCGACGTGTTCTGGATCGAAGAGCCACTGCCGGCCGGCGACGTGCGCGGACTAGCCGCGCTGCGCAACCAGAGCGGACTGCGCGTGGCCGGCGGCGAGATGTGCCGCAGCGTCCCCGAGGTCCTCGCCTACTTCAACGCCGACGCTCTCGACGTCTACCAACCCGACGTCGTCCTCGCCGTGGGCATGCTGCGCGCGCGATTGGTCGCCCAACTCTGTCAGGCCCAGCATCGGTGGTTCACCCCTCACACCTGGACCAACGGACTCGGACTCTTGGCGAACCTCCACGTTGCAGCCGGGGTTGGCGGCGGACCCTTCTTCGAGTTCCCCTTCGACCCTCCGGGCTGGACACTCGAACGACGCGACTTCTTCCTGCGCGAACCCGTCACCGTCGACACTGAGGGCAACGTCGTCGTGCCCAACCGTCCCGGTCTCGGTGCCCAGCTCGACGAGGACGCCGTTGCCCGATGGCGGGTCGGGTCCTGACCATGACGGCCGAGCCGAACTGGCGCGAGCGATCCACGAGCGTACGTCCCGACGGACGCGCGTGGATCGACGGCCGAGCCGTCGACGCGATTGGCGGTGCGACCTTTGAGGACGTCAGCGCGATCGATGGTCGAGTGCTCGCGACCGTGGTGTCGGGTGACGTTGCTGACGTTGACGCGGCCGTGCGCGCCGCGCGACGAGCCTTCGACGCTGGCGTGTGGTCCCGCGCGCCGTTACGCCATCGCAAGGCCATCCTTCGCCGCTTCGCCGAACTCATCGTTGAGCACGTCGAGGAGCTCGCGCTCCTCGAGACCCTCGACGTCGGCAAGCCGATCCGAGAGTCGCTCGCCGTTGACGTGCCCGGTGCAGTCCGCTGCATCGAGTGGTTTGCCGAGACCATCGACAAGCAGTATGGCGAAGTCGCCCCGACCGACCCTGGATCACTCGCCTTGATTACGCGCGAGCCCCTCGGTGTCGTCGGAGCGGTGGTTCCCTGGAACTACCCGTTGATCATCAGCTCATGGAAGATCGCGCCGGCCCTCGCGGCCGGCAACAGCGTTGTCTTAAAGCCAGCCGAGCAGTCACCGCTGACCGCCCTCGTGCTCGCACGACTCGCGTCCGAAGCCGGACTCCCCGACGGCGTGTTCAACGTCGTACCCGGCTTCGGCCCGACCGCGGGCGCCGCGCTCGGACGCCACCTCGACGTCGACAAGATAGCCTTCACCGGCTCGGGCGAAGTCGGGCGACGCTTCCTCGCGTACGCTGCCGAGTCGAACATGAAGTCGGTGTCCCTCGAGTGCGGAGGCAAGTCACCCCAGCTGGTCTTCGCCGACGCGACTGACCTCGACGCCGCTGCGTCGAGTGTCGCCCTGGGGATCTTCTACAACCAGGGCGAGACCTGCAACGCGGGTTCGCGACTACTCGTGGACGCCCGGATCGCGCAGGACTTCACCGCGGCGGTGGCCCGCGCGGGCGAAGCACTGGTGCTCGGCGATCCACTCGACCCCGCGACGGCCGTCGGGGCACTCGTCGACCGCGACCAGTTCGAGCGCGTCGAACGCTACGTCACCCTCGGCGTCGCTGAGGGCGCAAGTATCGTCTCGGGCGGCACGAGGGTGCGTGAGGACCTCGGGGGTTACTACTTCGCCCCGACGGTGCTCGCCGGGGCCACCAATGACATGCGCGTCGCACGCGAGGAGATCTTCGGACCCGTGCTCGTCAGCATCGCCTTCACCGACGAGGCCGAGGCGATCGCGCTCGCCAACGACAGCGACTACGGACTTGCGGCGGGCGTGTGGACGGCGGACCTACGGCGGGCTCATCGAGTGGCCGCGGCGTTGCGGGTCGGGACGGTCTGGGTGAACACCTTCGACGCGAGCGACGTCGCGACACCATTCGGGGGCATGAAGCGCTCCGGTTTCGGCCGTGACCGCTCGCTGCACGCCCTCGAGGAGTACAGCCAGTTGAAGACCACTTGGCTCGACCTCCACTGAGATCGACGTAACAGAAAGAGGAGAACACCATCATGCGAGTAGGTTTCATCGGCCTGGGTCATATGGGTGGCGCCATGGCGCTCAACATCCGCTCCGCCGGTTACGAACTCGTCGTCTACGACGTGAGTGACACCGCCGTCGAGTCGTTGGTGGCTGTCGGCGCGACGCGCGCGGCCAGTCCGGCCGATCTGGCCGAATCCGTGGACGTCGTCGTGACGATGCTCCCCGGACCCGTCCAGGTCCGCGCGGTCATGGACGGGCCGAACGGCGTCCTCGAACACTTGGCCACCGGCGCCACCTGGATCGACATGAGCACGAGCTCGCCCGGGCTGGGACGCGAACTGGCCGCGACGACCGCACGCCGGGGGCTCGGCCAGCTCGACGCCCCAGTTAGTGGCATGGCCAAGGGGGCCAAGGCCGGCACGCTGCAGATCTTCGTCGGTGGCGACGAGGCGCAATACCGCGCCCAGCGACCGCTCCTCGAGACGATGGGCGACCCCGAGCGGATCTTCCACGTTGGGCCCATCGGCGCGGGCCACACGGTCAAGCTGCTACTCAACCTGCTGTGGTTCGACCACGCGGTGGCGGCCGCCGAGGCCTTCGTGATGGGTCGCCTCGCGGGGATCGACCTCGAGGTCCTGCAGCGTTCACTCGTAGCGAGTCCAGCCAACAGTCACTTCATCGAGCACGACATCAACTCGGTCTTCGAAGGTGACTACGACGAGTCCTTCGCGATGCGACTGGTCTGCAAGGACCTCGGCCTCGCCGTCGACATGGGACGCGACCTCGGCGTACCGGTCGAGATGGCGGCCCTCGTCGAACAGATACACCGGCGCGCTCTCGCCGCCTACGGCCCCGAGGGTGGCGAGATGCTCGCGGTCAAGCTCCTCGAGGACCTCACCAACACCCCGCTACGCCGAGTGGTTGGCTGAACCGTGTTCGGGGAGCAGGCGCTGTCCATCGCCCCGTTGCCCACCCTCTGGTTCGGCATCGGCCAGGCACAACGGCTCGCCGAGGCGGTACGCCTTGTG
>JAJZSM010000084.1 GCA_021849765.1 Actinomycetes bacterium
GGATTTGAACCGGGGACCTCTGCGTCCCGAACGCAGCGCGCTAACCAAACTGCGCTACAGCCCGCAGCGAGTTACCCCGCAGCCCGAACATCCTACTCGCTGGCGAACCGGCGACCTCGGCGTCATTCCTCGGCTTCGGCGGGCGCGGGTGGCTTGTACTCGACGACGACCTCGCTGATGCGACGCCGCTCGAGGGACTGGACGCGGAACGTCCAGGCGCCGAAGGTGTAGGTCGCGCCTGGCGACGGAATCTCACCGGCGAGGTCGAGGATGAAACCGGCGATGGTGACGTACTCGCCCTCGGGGATTACGAGGCCCAGTTCCTCGTTCACCCGGTCCACGTGGGTCTGGCCGTCGACGAGCCAGCGTCCGTCGCGGATCCGTACGATAGTCGCCTCGTCATCGTCGTCGAACTCGTCGGCGAGGTCCCCAACGAGCTGTTCGAGGATGTCGCGGATGGAGACGACGCCGGCCACGCCGCCGTGCTCGTCGAGTACGAGTGCGAAGGTGCGGCGCTGCTCGCGCATCTCGCCGAGACTCTCGAGCAGGTCCAAGGTCTCGGGCAGCAGGAGCGGGCGACGGATTTTGCGCGCGATCTCATCGGCGTCGGGCAAGGACACTCCGATTGCACGTCGGACCGTGGTGCTGCGGAAGAGGTCGTTGACGAGCAGCACGCCGTCGACGTCGTCGAGGTCGCCATTGACGACGGGGAAGCATGAGTGTCCGGTATCGCGGACGGCTTCGGCGACCGCCTCGGGAGTGACCGGCACCGTGAGAAAGGCGACATCCACCCGTGGGGTCATGACGTCACGGAGTTCGAGCTTGGCGAGTTGGTCGACGCGCGCGTGAATCGCGTCCGCTTCAGGCGATCGTTTCACCACGTCGGTCTGACCAGTGACGCGTGCTCGGAATCGGGCGAACGCCGACCTCGCCGGTCGGTCGTCGCTCACTTCGAGGAGGTGACCCGAACCGTGGACGGACGCCACGAGTCGTCCTCGTACTCCTCACCACGCAGCAAAGCCCGCACCGCGGTACGCACGCGGTGAGCGTCGAGCGGCTTGACGACGAAGCCCTCGACGCCGCTACGACGGGCGAGGAAGACGTCGGCGCGACGGTCGAGCAACATCAGGATCGCGACGGGCTCCGCGGCGCCGTAGGACTCCTCATTGCGCAATTCGAGGGCGATGGCCATGCCGCCCATGGAGCCGACCTGGAGGTCGACGACGACGAGGTCGACGTCGCCCTCCTTCACTCGTGCGAGCACCTCGCGGCCCGACTCGGCCTCTTCGACGGTGACGTCAGGACCCTCGAGCATCGTTCGAAGGTCGGAACGCAGGGCGGGCAAATCACTGACGAGAAGAACGGTGGCCACGTCGTCAAGCGTAGCGGAGACAGGATTTCCGGGGGAAATCCTCGTGCGGGCGGTCGGTGGTAACGAAAATTGGCCTTGCCCTCGTCGGGTGCGATAAGTAGTGTTCGCTCGTTGGCCGAAGCGGGGGGGAAGATGGCGATATCACCGGCACCGTGGACCGAGTTGAGTGCCTGTCGCGGAAGTGAGCGCGCCCTGTTCTACGCGCCCGACGCCAGTGAACGCAAAGAGCAGCGGCTCCAGCGTGAACTCGCGGCCAAGCGGATCTGCCAGCACTGCGCTGTGCGCGAGGAGTGCCTCGCGAGCGCCCTCGACCGGCACGAGAGTCACGGGATCTGGGGCGGCCTCAACGAGGTGGAGCGGCGAGGGCTACTGCGTAGCTGACTGTCGGCTCAACTGGTTGGGGGCCACTCGCGCGATGAGCACGAAGAGCAGGAAGGTTACGACGTGCACGCCCGTGCACCACTCGCAGATGTGGCCGACGTAGAGCAGTTCGGCGGCGACCAGCCACAAGACGAAGGCCATCGAACCGGTGATGATCACGACGCGGGCCACGTGCACGGCGTAGGACGATGCCCGCCAGCCCCAGGGTGAGTTGAGCGCCACGAGCACGACGTAACCGACGAGCCCCACGACTGCGACGGGCATTCCGAGGACATAGGACTGCGGTGACGAGGTGACGGTGTCGCAGTTGAACAGGCCGGTCGTCGAGCAGGCGAGGAATTTGTTGCCCTCGAAGTGCGTGAACGTGAGGTACGCGGCGATGCCCAAGCCGATGAGGCTCAGCGCGAACGTCGAGTAGACGACCGCGCGTGAGACCTCGCCGGCTCGCCGGCTCACTTGATGCCGAGTGCTTTCTTCGCCGCGGTCACGCCGGGGCTCGCGCACACGGTGCTCGGCTGGTTCTTCGTGAGTACGCAGTACGCCGCCGTCTCGTAGTTCGCGGTGGCGACGATCGCGGCGGTAACCGGATTGGTCGGGTCGCTGAGACCGGCCGCAATGGTGTCACGCGTCACGCCGGCGAGCAGCTGCGGGGTGAAACTCGCGCCCGAGATCAGGAACCTGTTACCGATGGAGACAAAGGGGATCGAGTAGTTCTGTTGGGAGGTCATGCCCGGGATGTACTTGGACGTGTCGTATTTCTGGAAGTCGGCGGACTCGACCTTCGAGGGTGTCTGAAGCGCCGAGTAGAAATTGGTTGCGTTGTCCCACACGTTGGTGTACTGCTCGATCGACCGGAACGCCAGGTACTTGGACTTGTAGTGGGCCTTGACGAAGGTGAAGGTGGGTGTGCCGGGGTACGCCTCGCCCGGCTTGGTCGAACTGATCATGTCACCAAGGCCAGTGAAGGTGCCGAAGCGGCTGAGGGCCACGATGGTCGGCCACCGTTCGGCCGCGCAGAAGGGGCAGTACTCGGCCCCAAGGTAGAAGACTTCGGGCAGGGTCGCGCTGCCCGAGGATGCGGTGAGCGGTGGCTGGCCCTTGACGGGGATTGGCGGGGAGATAGGAACGGCCGGCGACTTGACACCGACGGTATTGAAGACCGAGGCGGGGATGTTCGTGACCTCGTTGGCCACGGTCGCGCTGGTCGCCTGGTACGGGGTGCCCCCGGTCGTCGAGGAGCCCGTTGCCACCTTGATGATGACTAGCGCTGCCACCACCACGACGACGAGTCCGACGGCGACCCAGGTGAAGAGTCCGGCCGGGCGGCCAGTGGTCGCGGGGGCGGGGGTCCGCTTGGCGGGGGGTTTCTTAGCCACGATGCTCCTTCACGAGTACCGCACAAACTTAGTGGAAGCCCAGACCCGCTCAGACATCGCGGACCGGGTGGGTAGGTTGGGTCCATGAGCGCAGTCCTGACCCCGCGGCCGGCCTCGACGATCCTGCCACTTCGCGATAGCAGCGACGGTGTCGAAGTCCTGCTGGTGCGTCGGAACCTGAACAGTGACTTCGTGGGTGGCGCCTACGTGTTCCCCGGTGGCGCCGTCGACGCCGGGGACGACGTCTTCGAGGACCGGGTCGAGGGGCTTGACAACCGGACCGCGTCCGAGCGGCTCGGCCTGACCTCGGGTGGCCTCGCCTACTACGTCGCCGCCTTGCGCGAACTGTACGAAGAGGCGGGGCTGCTCCTGGTGACGGGGCCCGCCGGAACGACGATGCCCGCCGACGCCGATGAGCTCGCGCGGCGGCGCGAGGACCTGAACGCTCGCCGCTGCACCTTCGCCGACGTGCTCGACGACCTCGGAGCGGTGCTGGACCTGCGCTCGGTCGCCTATCTGTCGCACTGGGTGACCCCGGTCGGCCCACCGCGGCGCTTCGACACCCGGTTCTTCGTCGTCGAGGCGCCGAGTGACCAGGTCGCCGGTCACGACGAGGGCGAGACGGTGGCGCATCGCTGGATGCGTCCGCGCGACGCGCTGGCGGCGGCGGCGAACGGCGACATCACGATGATCCTGCCCACGATCCGCAACCTGGAGTCGATTGTTGCGTTCGAGCGCGTCGCGGACGTGCTCGCGTGGGCGGGTTCGCCGCGCGACATCACCCGCGTCGAACCCCGAATGGTCGTTGACGACGGGGTGGCGACAATCCTGCTGCCCGGCGACGAGGGTTACGGGCCCGTCGACTAAATCGTCGCCACGACGGCCCGGCTCAGTTCGAGTCTCGGCCGCTTCGGTAGAGGTGCCAGGTGGGCCGGCCGATCACCGTCAGCAGGATCAGCAAGATGACCGCCTCGAGGACGAGGTCGACGCCCGTCGAGTCTGGGGGATACGACCCGACCAGGAGCGAGCGCACGCCCCAGATCCCGAGCACGAGCCCACCGATGGTGGCGAGGATGCGCTGGAAGGGTTCGAGCAACACCCCGTAGATGGAGGCGAGGGTGATGAGCATGATCAACAGGACGGTCAGCACCTTCAGATACGGGGGCCGAGACAACGTGAGCGCGATGACCTCGTCATAGGACACGCCGTTGTCGCCGCGATGCGAGTACGTCACGAGCCGGGGTTGCGCCAGGGTCACGCGCGGGATGTCGTTGGTGATGCTGAAGGCGAGGCTTTCGCGAGCGCTCGGCGGGCTGAGCGTGGTCGTCGAGCCGCCCGAGGCGACGGTACTGA
Source organism: Actinomycetes bacterium (assembly GCA_021849765.1). The sequence continues at coordinate 4,483 of JAJZSM010000084.1, forward strand.
TCGCGACACCGAGCAGCAAACGGTAGTGGTCGAACGGGTAGTCGATGAGGTTACCCGTGATCGGCAGCGACACCAGTTGGTTGACCTCGCCGGCGTGGTTCGGCAGGGCCACGCTCACCGACGGCGGCGCGCCGAGCGCGTCGGCGGCGTTGGCGTGGACCGAGAAGAGCTGGACACGTTCGACCGCTTCACAGCGCAACGCGCACCGGTGGAAACCCGAGATGCGGAGTTGGACGACTTGGGTGACCTCGTCTATCGACACGGCCGCGACGTTGAGCGTCGTCGTCTCGGCCCCGTGGACCCGGGGTGGCGTGAGGTCATAGACCACGCCACCGACGGGCTGGTTGAACGTCTGGTAGAGGCTCAGCACCGCGAAGGGCAGGAGCGTCACCGAGAGCACTACCGCCGCGATGGCGACCGCGAAGCCGGTCCGGTAGGCGCGCCGCGTGCGGGGGTCGACTCGAGGTTCGGGCTCTTCGGTCGGACTCGTCACCGCGGCCATTGTCGCAGGCAGTGGATGGTTCGTGGGGGACGGCGTCGATTCAGACGGTCTCGACGGCTCGCGCGATCGCGTCGAGCAGCCGCGCGGAGCACCCGAGGGCGCCCGCCGGTGGGGCGACGTCACGGAGGATCCGCGCCGCGAGTTCGCTGAAGACGCCGTCACCGTCCTCGCCCGATACGACCGGTTTGCCCGCGTCGCCGCCGTGGGCCACGTCACCGTGCAACGGGATCGACGCGAGCAGGGGCACGGAAAGCTGCGTGGCGAGCTCCGCTCCGCCGCCGTCGCCGAAGATGGCGTGGCGCTCGCCGCAGGCGCACGTGAAGGCGCTCATGTTCTCAATGACGCCGAGCACCCGGATGTTGGACTTGCGCGCGAAGTCAGCCGCCCGGGCGGCGACGCGCTGCGCCGCTCGGTTCGGTGTCGTGACGATGAGTTGGCCCATGGCGGGTAGGAGTCGCGCGAGGGTCATCGCGATGTCGCCCGTGCCGGGTGGAGTATCGATGAGGAGGTAGTCCACCTCCGACCAGTCGGCGTCCTCGATGAACTGGGCGACGGCCTTCTGGACGATGAGACCGCGCCAGAGCAGCGCCTGGTCCTCGTCGGCCAACAGCCCCATCGAGAGCAATCGGATCTCGCCGGGGCCCACAGCGCGAACGAGGGGCTGCATCTTGCCGGCGACGGCCTGGACCTCACCGTCGATGTCGAGGAGTCGGGCGAGCGAGAACCCCCACACGTCGGCGTCGAGGACCCCCACCGAGAGTCCGGTCAGGGCGATGGCCGTGGCGAGGTTGGCGGTCACCGACGACTTGCCGACGCCGCCTTTGCCCGAGGTAATGGCGAGCACCGGCATCGTCGGGGCGAGTGAGGTCGTCGGGGCGCGCCGCTGGGCCGCTCGGCGCGCGGCGGTCATCGCGGTGCGCTTCTCCTCGTTAGACATCACCTCGACCACGAGGCGAACACCCCGGACCCCGTCGAGGCTCGCGACCGCCTCGCGGATGTCGCGCTCGATCTGGGTGCGCAGCGGACAACCGGTCGTCGTGAGGGCCACGGTCACCACAACGTCCTGGTCGTCGACCTCAACGTCGCGCACCATGCCCAACTCGACGACCGACACCCCGAGTTCGGGGTCATAGACGTGGGTGAGGCGGTCATTGACCGCGGCGACGAGGTTCACAAGGGGACGTTACCGGGGCGGCTGCGGTATCGCTCGGGCGAAGACCCCGCTACCATGAGAGACGTCCGCAACTGAAGGAGCCTCATGACCGACGTCATCACCACGGGCGCCGACGCCAAAGTCGCCGAGCCCATCACCCTGACCACCACCGCCGCGACCAAGGTCGCGGAGTTGATCGCCGCCGAAGGCGTCGATGAGGTGCTCGCGCTACGCATCGCCGTCAAGTCCGGTGGCTGTTCGGGCTTCCAGTACGACATGTATTTCGACTCCGAGTTCGCCGCTGACGACGTCGTGCGCGAGTTCGACGGCGTGAAAGTTGTCGTCGACGGTGCGAGCGCCGAACTGCTCACCGGGGCGACCCTCGACTTCACCGATGGGCTCCAGGGCGCTGGCTTTCACATCTCGAACCCCAACGCCACGCGCACCTGCGGGTGCGGCAACTCCTTCAGCTGATCGGCGAGCACTGTGTCCACCCCCGTAGGGCCCTATTCACCGTGGCGTCGCGCCGGTGACCTCGTCGTGATCTCGGGCCAGCTCGGCCTGCTGCCCGGACACGACTCGCCGACCATGGCCGACTCGTCGGCCGCCGGCCAGCTGCGCCAGGCGCTCAAGAACGCCGTTGAGGTCCTCGCCGAAGCGGGCGCGACCCTCGACCAAGTCGTCAAGGCGACGCTGTTC
>JAJZSM010000085.1 GCA_021849765.1 Actinomycetes bacterium
GCGGTCGACTACGACCGATTCGCCGAGCACTGCGACTGGTTGATCGGCAACGGCTGTCGCGGGGTCGGGCCGAACGGATCGCTCGGTGAGTACTCATCGCTCACCGACGAGGAGCGACGCAAGGTAGTCCAGGTCGCGGTCGACACCGTGGGAGACCGAGGCATAGTGGTCGCGGGCGTACACGGGGTCGGCTGGCACCAGGCCCAGCAGTGGGCACGCTACGCCCAAGAGGACGGTGCCGACGGTGTCCTGCTGCTGCCACCAACGATCTACCGGGCATCGGAGTCCGAGGTGATCGATCACTTTACGCACGTGGCCGAGGTGGGGATCCCGATCATGGCCTATAACAACCCTTTTGACACCAAGGTCGACATCGTCCCCTCGATGGTCGCGCGGCTGGCGGAGATACCCGAGGTCCAGGCGATCAAGGAGTTCTCGGGCGACGTGCGACGGGTCATGGAGATCAAGGAGGTCTGTGACATCGACGTGATCGCCGGCGCCGACGATCTGCTCTATGAATCGATTGTTGCCGGCGCCGTCGGCTGGTTCGCGGGCTATCCCAACGCCTTCCCCCGTGAGGCGGTTGAGATCTACGAGCTGGCGATGGCGGGGCGCTTCGCCGAGGCGAAGGAGCTCTACGAGCACCTCGTGACAGTGTTTCGTTGGGACTCTCGCGTCGAGTTCGTCCAGGCCATCAAGCTGTCGATCGACATTGCCGGCCAGAGCTTCGGCGGGCCTACGCGTCCGCCGCGCGGACCGCTCAGCGCCGAGAATGAGGCCCGCGTGCGCGCCGAGACCGCCAAGGCCCTTGACTACCTGGCCACTCGGGCGAAGGGGTAGCGGCATGCGAGCGAGCCGGGTCATCACCGCGGTCGATTCACACACTGAGGGCATGTCGACGCGGGTCGTCACTGGCGGCGTGGGGGTGATCCCCGGTGACACCATGAACGACAAGCGGCTCTACTTCATCGAGCACCTCGACGACATCCGCAAGTTCCTGATGTACGAGCCTCGCGGGCACGCGGCGATGAGTGGCGCGATCCTGCAGCCCTCGACCCGCCCCGACGCCGAGTGGGGCGTGGTCTACATCGAGGTGTCGGGCTGTCTGCCAATGTGCGGCCACGGCACCATCGGGCTCGCCACGGTGCTCGTCGAGACCGGCATGGTCGAGGCCGTCGAACCGGTCACGACGATCCGTCTCGACACGCCGGCTGGCCTGGTCATCGCCCGGGTGAGTGTGTCCGATGGTCACGCTGACGCTGTGACCATCGAGAACGTCCCGTCCTTCGTGGTTCGTCTCGACGACGTCCTCGACGTACCGGGCCTCGGTGCGGTGCCCTACAGCCTCGCCTACGGGGGCAACTTCTATGCCATCGTCAACTTGGAGGACGTGGGGCTTACTTTTGACCGGTCGCGCCAGCACGAGATTACGGCGGTCGGCCTCGCCATCATGGCCGCCATCAACGAGACCGCGCCACCACACCACCCCGAGACCGCGGGCGTGGACCACTGCCACCACGTCGAGTTTCTGGCGCCGGGCTCGACGGCGCGCCACTCGCGTCACGCCATGTGCATCTACCCGGGGTGGTTCGACCGGTCCCCGTGCGGGACGGGGACCTCGGCACGGATGGCCGAACTCTGGGCCCGCGGCGAGCTCGCGGTCGGTGACGACTTCGAGAACGAGTCCTTCATTGGTACACGCTTCATCGGACGGATCGTCGCCGAGACCGAGGTTGCTGGCGTACCGGCGATCGTTCCCACGATCACGGGTCGGGCGTGGGTCACCGGGATGGCGCAGTACGTGTATGACCCGAGCGACCCGTTCCCCGTCGGATTCGAGTTCTAACCATGACGAGGAGACACGATTTCCAAGACACCGCCGCGACGAGCGCCGCGGAGCTCGAGCAATGCGCCCGGAACGCGGTCGCGGCCTTTGACGAGTGGTCGGCCATGGCTCCACGGGCTCGGGCGCGGGCCCTGGTCGGCGCGGCCGATGCCCTTCGCGACAGTGAAGACGAACTCGTCGCAATCGCCATGGACGAGACGGGGCTCGCCGAGGCGAGGCTGCGCGGTGAGCTGACGCGAACCGCCGTCCAGTTGCGCCTGTTCGCCGATGTCGTCGTGGACGGCGCCTACCTCGACGTGCGGATCGACCTCGCCGACCCCGACTTCGCGCTCGGCGCTCGACCGGACCTTCGCCGCACGCTCGTCCCGCTCGGGCCGCTGCTCAACTTCTCGGGCAGCAACTTCCCCTTCGCGTTCTCGGTCGCGGGTGGCGACACCGCCTCGGCGCTCGCTGCCGGTTGCGCGGTGATCGTAAAGGCGCATCCCGGGCACCCCGAGCTGTCGCGTCGCACCGCTGAGGTCGTCAAGGCGGCGCTCGTGGCCGCGGGCGCGCCCACCCATACGCTCCAGCTGATCTTCGGCCAGGACCAGGGCGTGGCGATGCTGCGTGACGAGCGGATTCGCGCGGGCTCCTTTACTGGATCGATCCGCGCCGGTCGCCTGCTCGCCGACGTCGCCGCGGCCCGAGAGAGACCGATCCCCTTCTACGGCGAGCTCGGCAGCGTCAACCCGCAGTTCGTCACGCGTGCGAAGCTCGCCAGCGACCTCAACGCGCTCTGCGCCGGCTTCGTCGCGAGCGTGTCATCCTCGGCGGGTCAGTTCTGCACAAAGCCGGGTTTTCTCTTCGTGAGCGACGCGCTCGCCGTCGCGGGTCCGATTCGTGACGCCGCCGAACAGGTGGCCGAGCACCGGATGTTGAACCCACGGATCGCCGAGGGCTACCAGCGCCGACGCGACACGGTACTCGCTACTCCCGGCGTCGAGGTCATCGCGGTGGGAACGGCTCGCGTCGATGACGACGCGCAGGCGTGGGTGACGCCCACCATCGTGTCGGTGGACGCGGCGACACTCGAGTCGGCCGGTGCGCGGCTGCTTGACGAGTCCTTCGGGCCGCTCGCGATCGTCGTACAGTACGGGGACGAGTCGCAGCTCGCCGACCTCGCCGCACGACTGTTCCCGGGCAATCTCACGGGCGGCGTACACGCGCTACCCGACGAGTCGTCGCCCGAACTCGTCGCGTTGGTCGATCAATTGCACCGGTGCTCGGGTCGTGTGCTCTTTAATGGCTGGCCGACCGGTGTCGCGGTCACGCCCGCGATGCAGCACGGCGGACCGTGGCCCGCCACCACCAGCGACGTTGGTACATCGGTCGGAACCGCCGCAATCGGACGATTCTTACGCGGTGTGAGCTACCAGAACGTTCCCCAGCATCTCTTGGCGCCGGCGGTGCGAGACGACAATCCCTGGGGTATGCCCCAGCGGATCGCCCCCGCTGGTGAGTCGTCGACGTGGGGCGACCGGGCGTCGTCGTAGCGGCGCCGGACTGGGACCGTCAGTGGTCCGCGGCCCCGGTGCGGGCGTGATGGACCTCGGCGGCGACGACCAGGTCCTGCCAAGGCATGCCAGAGCTCTTGAAGACCCGAGGTCGGGTGCGGTCGACGGCGACCGCACCGGTGACGACGTCGCGCATCGCCACCAGCGCCGAGCCGGCGAAGCGGCCTTCGTCGATGGCCATGATCACGTCGCCGGCCTCGCGTAGCGCGACGGCAGGATCCTCGACCACCACCTGGCTGCGCGCCATCGTCGTCGTGTCGAGCTCGCGCACGTCGGGCTCGTGCGAGCCGACGGCGATTACGAGCGCGTCCTTCGGGACCGACTGGCCGTCAAAGAGTGGGGTGCGGGCGGTCGTTGCACAGACGATGACCTCGGCGCTCGTGACGTCGCCCGGCGCGCCGATGCGGGCCGGCTGACCGCTGGCGACGAGTCGGTCGACGAGGTTCGCGCTTCGGCGCGAGTCTCGGGCGACGACGCTCACGGTGGCGACATCGCGGATGACACGCACCGCCTCGATGTGACCCCATGCCTGGGTCCCCGAGCCGAAAACGACGAGGTGCTCGACCCGCTCAGGCGCGAGGTGGTCGGCGACGGCGGCCGAGACGGCGGGGGTGCGCAGCGCGGTGAGCGCTTGGCCGTCCATCATCGCTACGGGCACGAGCGTGACGGCGTCCATCAGCACGTAGATACCGTGGATTCGGTCCAACCCGATCGCCGGATTGTTCGGGGCCACCGTGGACACCTTCGCCCCGACGAACTCGCCGAAGTGCGAGGGCATGTAGAGCAGCTGGCCGTGGTCGAGCACGTCGATCACTCGCGCGAGGTCGTGCGCGGGGTCGAGCCCGGCGAGCAGGTCGCGCTGGATGGCCCGCACCGCCCGCTCCATGCTGAGCGTCGCGAACAGCTCGTCGCCTGACACCCAGTCCATCGGCGAACCTTTCACAGGAGGAACCCGACGCCGATCGGATCGGTGGGGTCGACGCGAAAGACGCCCTCGCCCGTGCGGTAGGCCATGCCCTCGATCAAGGGGATAATCGAGCCGCGCGGCCCCTCGTCGGTGGACCGGAAGCGGCCGATGAATCGAGTACCGAGTATCGAGTCGTGGATGAGCTCGTCGTCACTGTCGAGGCGCCGGTCGTGGACTAGCAGCGACAGGCGAGCGGCAGTGCCCGAACCGCAGGGTGACCGGTCGATCCGTCCGTCGGCGAAGACGGTGACGTTGCGCTGGTGAATCCCGCGGTCGGTCCTTCCGAGATCCTCGACAATGATGGTGCCGTAGATGCCACTCAGACGGGCGTCGCTCGGATGGACGGCGACCTCAGTGTCGTTGAGGGCCCACTTGATCTCACGCCCGAGCGCGCGCAGTGCCGTCGCGTGCTCGGGCGTGACCGTAAGGCCGATCGCCGACGCCGGTACCGACGCGTAGAGCGCACCACCGTAGGCGACGTCGACGTCGACCGGACCGATAGAGCTGTCCAGCGTGACGCCACGTCGCACCGGGTAGGACGGCACGTTCTCGAACGCCACTGAGGTGACGACGCCGGCGACCTGGGTGACGTGGGCGACGACCCGACCCGAGGGCACATCGATGGTGACCGGGGTCACCCCGTTCGGGTCACCGACGACTCGGCCGCTCTCAATCGCCCATGCACCGAGCGCGATGGTCCCATGTCCACAGGCGGTCGAGTAGCCGTCATTGTGGAAGAACAGCACCCCGAAGTCCGCGCCCTCGTCGTCGGGGGCGACGACGAAGCACCCGTACATGTCGCTGTGGCCGCGGGGCTCTCGACAGAGCATCTGTCGTACGGCGTCGACCTCGCGTGAACCCTGGGCGGCGATGCGTTTGGCGGCCACCGTCGCGCCGTCGATGGGTCCGACACCTGCTTCGACGATCCGGAAGGGCTCGCCGGCGGTGTGGTAGTCGGTGAAGGGGATCGCGTCGAGACCCGCTGTCACGTCAGTGACCCGCCACGGTCCCGTTCGGTGTGTCCGACGTCCTCGTCATGACCCGCTCGTCTCGACGCTGAAGAGGGGAGTGCCGAGTGCGGCGACGTCGACGTCGATGCCGAGGCCGGCGACGTCGGTGCCGCTGAGCGAACCGCGTCCGTCGTGGGAGCGGGGCGCGTAGCCGGCGACGTGTTCGAGGACCCAGTCGTTCATGTAGGACGCGGCGAACAGCAACTCGGGGTCGGTGCTCGCCGCGAGGTGGCTCACGGCGGCCGTCGTCAAGTCGCCGCCCCAGGTGTCCTCGATGGTCATGCGCACGCCGAGCGATTCACAGAGCTCGCGCATGAACCTGGCTTTAGTCAGGCCGCCGACGCGGCTCACCTTCAGGTTGATCGCCTCCATCGCTTTGGCGTTGTAGGCCCGGATCAGCGACTGGGGGTCGGTGATCACCTCGTCGAGGATCATGGGTAGCGTCGTGCGCTCGCGAACGATCAGGCATTCCTCCAGGGTGCGACAAGGCTGTTCGAGATAGACGCGGTCCATGTCCTCGAGCAGCCGTGCGGCGATCACCGCGTCTTGGAGGCGCCAGCCGCAGTTGGCGTCGGCGACGATCGCGTCGTCGGTGCCGGTCACCGCGACGATGGCCGCGACGCGTGAGGCGTCGTCGCTCGGATCCGCGCCGACCTTGAGCTGGAACTTGCGCGTCCCCTCGGCCTTGCGCGCGGTGACGTGCTTAACCATTTCCTCGGTCGTGTCGAGCGGTACCGCGACGTAGAGGGGCAGGTCGTCGTGTCGGCGCCCGCCGAGCAGGGTGTAGACGGGTTGACCGACGACCTTGCCGTAGGCGTCCCAGCAGGCGATGTCGACGACCGACTTCGCGTAGCCGTGGCCCGACAGCGAGACGTCCATCGTGTGATTGATCAGCCCGAGGTTCTCGACGTCCACCCCGAGTAGCGATGGCGCGAACTCGGCGATGACTGACGGCGCGCCGGCGCCGTAACCGGGTAGGTAGTTCGCACCGAGCGGGCAGACCTCGCCGAAACCCTCGACACCCGCCTCGGTCGTCACGCGCACGACAGTGCTCTGCAGGGTATGAATGACGCGGCCACCAGACATGACGTAATCACCGTGGGCGTAGGTTAGGTCGTAGGAAAAGACATCGATACGTTGGATCCTCGACATCGATGAAATGTACCACATATTACAGAGCGTCGACTTCTCTGCCACCGGGTGTTTTGATTACGTTGTTTGCGACGCTCGCGCGCTGGCTTCGCGCGACACTGGGCCCACGAGGTGGCGGAGATGGTTCGAGGAGTGAGCACGCCCCGTCGACTCGATGCACCCTGCGAGAGTGGCTCGGCGCGGCGTTCGAGATGGCGCGCGTCGTCGCAACGCGCTCGTCTCCGGCTCGATCGCGCCCGTGACGTCCACGTCGTGGACGAACTAGGGCGGT
>JAJZSM010000086.1 GCA_021849765.1 Actinomycetes bacterium
GGCATCGAGCCGCGAACGGTCACGAAGAACGTCGCGGACATCTTGAACCGGCTGCGCAGCGACGCCGGACCGGCACGCGAGCGCGCGCCAGAGTTCGTGGGCCTCGAGGGGTCCCTGCCCGACGACCTCTCACGCGAGATCGCCCGAGTGGAGGCGGCCATGCTCGAGGCGGCCCGCGAGTTGCGCTTCGAGGAGGCCGCCACGCTACGCGACCTCCTGCACACCCTGCAGCGCCAGGGGGTCGACCAAGGCGTCTTCGGCGGGTCCGTCGACCTCTGACCGGTAGATTCACCTCATGCCTCAGTCGATCCGCGTCCAGGGTGCACGCGTCCACAACCTCAAGAACCTGGCGGTGGAGATCCCTCGCGATCGACTCGTGGTCTTCACGGGCCTCTCGGGATCAGGCAAATCATCGCTCGCCTTCGACACGATCTATGCCGAGGGCCAGCGCCGCTACGTCGAGAGCCTGTCGGCCTACGCCCGCCAGTTCCTCGGGCAGATGGACAAGCCGGACGTGGACTTCATCGAGGGACTGTCCCCGGCGATCTCCATCGACCAGAAGACCGCCTCGCGCAACCCGAGGTCCACGGTGGGCACGATCACCGAGATCCACGACTATCTGCGGCTGCTCTACGCGCGCATCGGCGTGCCCCACTGTCCCAACTGCGGCAAGCCGGTCAGTCGCCAGACGCCCCAACAGATTGTCGACCTCGTTCTTGAGCACCCCGCCGACGAGCGATTCATGGTGCTCGCCACGGTCGTGGACGGGCGTAAGGGCGAGTACAGCACGCTGCTGGATGACCTCGCTGGTCAGGGCTTCTCGCGCGTACGCGTCGACGGGACGGTGCTCGACCTCGCAGATCGAGCGTCACTGACCCTCGCTCGCTACGAACAGCACTCCATTGACGTCGTGCTCGATCGCCTGACGGTCAAAGCGTCGAACCGCCAGCGCTTGACCGAATCGGTCGAGACTGCGCTCGCCCTGACCAAGGGGACCGTCTCGGTGCTCTTCCTGGCTGAGGACGAGGTTGTGCGCTACTCGGAGAAGTTGGCCTGCGCCGACTGCGGCATCAGCTTCAGCGAACTCGCGCCGCGCGACTTCTCGTTTAACTCGCCCTACGGCGCCTGCAGCGTCTGCACGGGACTCGGCACGCGCTACGAGGTGGACCCGGAACTCGTCGTGCCCGACCCGACCCGCTCGCTCGCCGACGGGGCGCTCGCGCCGTGGGCCGGCCAGCGCTTCAAGTACTTCGAACGCCTGATCGCCGGTATCGCCGAGATGGGTGGCTTCTCGGTGGAGACGGCCTGGAACAAGTTGCGCGCGAAGGACCGCAAGCTCGTGCTCTACGGCGTCGAGAAGAAGTCAGTGCCCGTGCGCTACCGCAACCGTTACGGCAAGGTGCGCACCTACGACACCACCTACAACGGAATCGTCGAGTGGCTGGAGCGCAAGCGTAACGAGGCCGACGGCGACTGGTCGCGCGAGCAGGCCGAGCAGTACATGCGCGAGGTCGAGTGCACGGCCTGTCGCGGACAACGCCTCAAGCCCGAGGTGCTCGCGGTGTGCGTCGCGGACCGCAGCATCGCCGACGTCAGCGCGATGACCATCGACGAGGCCCTCGACTTCTTCTCGGACCTTCGCCTCTCGGCGCGTGATGAGACCATCGCTCACCAGGTGATCAAGGAGATCAACGAGCGCCTCACGTTCCTGATGGACGTCGGGCTCGACTACCTGACGTTGAGTCGTGGCTCGGCCTCGCTGTCGGGCGGTGAGGCCCAGCGGATCCGTTTGGCGTCACAGATCGGAAGCTATCTCGTGGGTGTGCTCTACGTGCTCGACGAGCCGTCGATCGGCCTCCACCAACGCGACAACCGTCGACTGATCGCGACCCTCGAGCGGCTGCGCGACCTCGGCAACTCGGTGATCGTGGTCGAACACGACGAGGAGACGATCCGCAGCGCGGACTTCATCGTCGACATCGGACCAGGGGCCGGGGAGTTCGGCGGTCGCGTGGTGCACGCCGGGTCCTACGAGGACCTGCTCGCCAACGAGGAGTCCATCACCGGTCAGTACCTCTCGGGACAGCGGGCGATCGATGTGCCGGCGACGCGCCGGGTCGGCGACGGCCACCGCTTGACCGTGGTCGGGGCACGGGCGAACAACCTGCGCGACGTCACCGTCGGCTTCCCCCTAGGCACCTTCGTCGCCGTAACCGGGGTGTCGGGCTCGGGCAAGTCGACCCTCGTCAACGCGATCCTCTTGAGTGCGCTCGAGCGCACCCTCAACGGGGCCAAGGTCACCGCGGCGGCGCACCGATCCATCAAGGGCATCGAGTTCGTCGACAAGGTCGTCGCGGTCAACCAGCAGCCCATCGGGCGCACGCCGCGGTCGAACCCGGCGACGTACACGGGGCTCTTTGACAAGATCCGCAAGCTCTTCGCCGAGACCGCCGAATCCAAGGTGCGCGGGTACCTGCCGGGCCGCTTCTCCTTCAACGTGAAGGGGGGACGGTGCGAGACCTGCGCGGGCGACGGGACGATCAAGATCGAGATGCACTTCCTGCCCGACGTCTACGTCAACTGTGAGGTCTGCAACGGTGCGCGCTACAACCGCGAGACCCTGGAGATTCTCTATCGGGGTAAGTCGATCAGCGACGTGTTGAACATGCCGGTCGCCGAGGCGCTGACGTTCTTCGAACGCCAGCCGTCGATCATGCGCCACATCCAGAGCCTCTACGACGTGGGCCTCGGCTACGTTCGCCTCGGCCAGCCGGCCCCGACGTTATCCGGGGGCGAGGCCCAGCGCGTCAAGCTCGCCGCGGAGCTCGCCCGGCGCCCGACCGGTCACACGGTCTACGTCTTGGACGAGCCGACGACGGGTTTGCACTTCGACGATGTGCACCGGCTCCTTGAGGTGCTGCACCGCCTGGTCGACCAGGGCAACACCGTGCTCGTCATCGAGCACAACCTCGACGTCGTGAAGACCGCCGACTGGGTCGTAGACCTCGGGCCCGACGGTGGTCGGCGTGGCGGCCTGGTGGTGGGTGAGGGCACGCCCGAGACCATCGCGGAACTGGACACCGCGACGGGTCACGTGCTGGCTGACGCGCTACGGGTGCGCGTGAGGACCTAATGCTCACGAAGCCCGGCGCGATCCCGCGGGCGAGCGGCTGCTACCTGTTTCGAAACGAGCGCGGCACGGTGATCTACGTCGGCAAGGCGCGCTCTCTGACCCAGCGACTGTCGAGCTACTTCCAACGGCGCGAGGCGCTGAGCCCTAAGACCCAGGCGCTGATGGACGAGGCGACCTCGGTGGAGTGGATCGTCACCCCGAGCGAGGTCGACGCGCTGATCCTCGAGAACGAGCTCATCAAGGAGAACCAGCCGCACTACAACCTGCGACTGAAGGACGACAAGACCTACCCGTATGTGGCCATCGACGCCCGCACGCCCTTCCCGGTGCCCTACGTGACCCGTTCCCAGCACGTCAGCGGGGTTCGATATTTCGGCCCCTTCGTTGAGGTGCGCGCACTGCGCGCGACCATGGACGAGCTCTTGCAGGTCTACCCACTTCGCACCTGCTCGCGTCACAAGTACGACTACCAGCGCCGTATCCAACGCCCGTGTCTGCTCTATGACATCGGCAAGTGCTCGGGCCCGTGCGTCGGGGCCATCGACCCCGACGGGTACGCCGCGTTGGTTGAATCGTGGGCGAGGTTCTTTGAGGGCGAGGTCCGGCCCCTGCGCCGTACCCTCGAGGCGCGCATGGCCGAGGCCTCGACGAACCAGCACTACGAGGCGGCTGCACGCTTGCGCGACGGCCTCGCCGCGCTCGCGCGCGCCTCGAATGACCAGGTCATCGTCCTCGACGACCACACTAACCTCGACGCGGTCGCGGTGCGGATCGCGGGCAACCGCGCCGGCGTCGTACGGTTCCGGATTCGACACGGCCGCATTATCGGACGCCAGGTGCACTTCGTGGATCGCGCCCTCGACGAGAGCCCCGCTGAAGTTCTTGAGTCGGTGCTGGCGTCACTCTTCGCCGATCCGCTCGACGTCCCGCGCGAGGTGATCACGAATGTTGACGCGGACCCGGCGCTCGTGCGCGCCTTCCTGAGCGAGCGGCGCGGTTCGGTGGTGTCGGTGGCGACGCCCCAGCGTGGTCGGCGTCGCCGAGTGCTCGACATGGCCGAGGCCGACGCGGACGCGGTGATGGAGCGCGACTCGCATCGCCGGGAGTACGACTACAACGTCCGCTCTCGGGCGCTCCAGGAAATCGGCGCCGCGCTCGGCCTAGAGCGCCCGCCATTTCGTATCGAGTGTTTCGATATGAGTCACCTCCAGGGCACGAACTACGTGGGCTCCATGGTCGTCTTCGAGGACGGCGTGGCCAAGAAGTCCGACTACCGACGCTTCCACGTTCGCGAGACGGTCGGCAACGACGATGTGGGCGCGATGTTTGAGGTCGTACGTCGACGCCTCAGTCACTGGGGCGAAACCGGTGACGGAGCCGCGTTCCGCGATCCCGACCTCATCGTGATCGACGGCGGACTTCCCCAACTCCACGCGGCGATGCGCGCGGCCGAGGCGGTTGAGCTCCTCGGACGGGTGGAGTTCACCGCGCTCGCCAAGCGCGAGGAGCTCCTCTACCGACCCGATGTGGCGAACCCGATCATGCTCGAGCGGGGCTCGGAGTCGCTTTATCTAGTTCAGCGGATCCGCGACGAGGCGCACCGTTTCGCTATCACGTTCCACCGCTCCAAGCGGGGAAGGGCGATGGTGGCGACTTCGCTCGAAGGTGTCGCCGGGCTGGGCCCCCAGCGCCGCAACCGGCTGTTGCTCGAGTGCGGGTCGCTTGACAATTTGCGCGCAATGACCCTCGAGGAGTTACTCACGATCCGGTGGCTGCCGGACGAGGTCGCGCGGAGCCTCTACGATCACTTACAAGCGCCGACGGTGCGGCGGCCGTCCAAGGAGACGACTGACGATGGGTGAGATTCTGCTGGTGACGGGGATGTCGGGGGCCGGACGGTCGACCGTATCGGCGGCCTTGGAGGACCTCGGTTGGTTCGTGATCGACAACCTGCCCCTCGAACTCGTCGTGCGGGTCGGTGAGCTCGCGACCGCGGGGAACCTCGACTACGCCGGGGTGGCTTTCGTCGTGGGACGCAGCGGCCGGGTTCAGCCGGCGGCCCTGATCGAGGTGGAGCAGGAGCTGCAGTTAAAACACGGCGGCGCGAAGATCCTCTTCCTCGACGCCCCCGACGACGTGCTCATCAGTCGCTACGAGGGCAACCGACGCCGCCATCCCTACCCGGCGCCGACCCTCGCGGACTCGATCGCGGCCGAGCGTTCGCTGCTCCAGCCGCTGCGTGACGCGGCGGACCTGGTGATCGACACCGGGTCGATCAACACCAACCAGTTGCGCGCGCGCATCGTGGAGACCTTCGCGCCGGTGGGCACGGACTCGCTGCGGGTGTCGCTCGTTTCCTTCGGCTACGCGAACGGCATCCCGCGAGACGTGGACCTCGTGTTCGACTGTCGGTTCCTGCCCAACCCCCACTGGGTCGAGGAGCTTCGCCCGATGAGCGGACTGGACGAGCCGGTGGCGAGCTACGTGCTCGGCCAGGAGCCGGCCCAGCACTTGGTGGCCGACGTGGTGTCGATGCTTGAGTGGCAGATCCCGGCCTTCGCGAAGGAGGGCAAGTCCTACCTCTCGGTAGCCCTCGGCTGCACTGGCGGGCGCCACCGCTCGGTTGCCATCGCCGAGGAGATCCGACGTCGGCTCAACATCACCAACAACGTCTACCATCGCGATATCAACCGATGAAGGCGGTCGCGGTCGGGGGCGGCCACGGTACGGCCGTCTCGCTGCGGGCACTCAAACGACTGACCGAAGACGTCACCGGCATCGTCTCGGTGGCAGACGATGGGGGCTCGACGGGCCGCCTTCGCGCCATGCTCAATGTGGCGGCGGTGGGTGACCTGCGTAAGTGCCTCGGCGCGCTCGCCGACCCCGGGAACCCACTCACCCGGTCATTCGAGCACCGTTTCAGCGTGGGCGAGCTCGCCGGACACGCGGTGGGCAACCTCCTGCTTGTGGGGCTCGTGGACGCGACCGGTGACCTCGAGGAGTCGGTGCTCGCCCTTGCCGAGGTCATGGGCGTGACGGGCTCGATTGTGCCGGCGAGCACCACCGGGGTGGTGCTGTGCGCGAGCACCGAGGACGGTGACACGCGCGGTCAGAGCGCGATCGCTGACTGCGCCACGATCCGGCGCATCAGCTTCGACCCCTCGAACGCGGCGGCCCCAATTCGGGCGGTCGAGGCCATCGAACGAGCTGACGTGGTGGTGGTCGGTCCCGGCTCGCTCTACACGAGCGTCATCGCGGCCGCGGCGATCCCGGGAATCACCCAGGCGATCGCGGGCACGCGGGCCCGGATCGTCTATGTGGCCAACCTGCATCCCGAGGTACCCGAGACCTCGGGCTACAGCCTGCAAGATCACGTCGACGCGTTGGCGCGCCACGGGGTGACACCCGACGTCATTCTCGTCGACGGACTCGGCGAGTATGCCACCTCCCCGTGCACGGCGCCGACCTACATCGCGCCGCTGTCGGGGGTCGGGGGGCTCGTGCACGATGTGCAACACTTGTCTGACGCCATCCGCGCCGCCACCGAGTGACCACGGGCGTCCAGGAGGAGAACGACATGACTATTCGCGTAGCGATCA
>JAJZSM010000087.1 GCA_021849765.1 Actinomycetes bacterium
TTCGCCGCGGGACCGTCCCGACGAGGCCTTCGATCTCACCCACGTACGAGCGCAGTGCCGCGGGATCACCTGGACCGTTGGACAAAAAGACGCCGTCGGGCGCGAGGGATCGGATGCCGTCGGCCGAGGTGCCCGCGGGCACCACGGTCACGCGAAAGCGCTGGGCGAGTTGCTCGACCATCGTCGTCTTGATGCCGTAGTCGATCGCCACGACGTGACGGCGTCCTTCGCCCCGCACGTAGGCCGTTGGCGTTGATACGAGTGACACGTAGTCCATCCCGTCGGTTCCCTGGGCGGTCGCGGCCGCCGCGGCGACGACGCCGGGGCTCGCGTGCCCGAACGCGCCCGGCAGGGCCCCGTGTGCACGCAGGTGGCGGGTGAGTCGACGCGTGTCCACCCCGATGATGGCCGGGACGCGGCGCTCGACCAGAAACGGCTCGAGGTCGTTCTCGGCACGCCAGTTCGAGTGGCGTGCCGTCAGTTCGCGCATGACGACGCCCCGGCACCATGGACGCACCGCTTCGTCGTCTCGGGGCGTGACGCCGTAGTTGCCCACGTGGGGATAGGTGAAGGCGATGACTTGGCCCGCGTAGCTGGGATCGGTGATCACTTCCTGGTAGCCGCTCAGGGCCGTATTGAACACGAACTCGCCGGTCGTGACGCCATCGTCGGGAAGGTAGCCGGCCGCGTAGCCCTCGAAGACGGCGCCATCACTGAGTACGAGTGTTGCAGGTTGACGGTTCACGCGAGCGCTCCGTCGGCGACCACGACCGAGCCCCGCACGATCGTCCAGCGCACCCGTCCCACCAGCTCACGACCGTGGTAGGGCGTATTGGCGGCGAGGCTCTGCAGGCGTTCTGCGCGCACTGCCCACCGTTCAGCCGGGTCAAAGACGACGAGGTTCGCGTCCTCGCCGGCGACCACTGAACCACCGTGCGCACTGTGGCGAACGGGGGCGTCCTCGCGGCGCAGCTGCGCGATGCGCGCCGGGTTGCGGCTCAGCAGCGCGAAGAATCGAATCGGGTCGGCCTGGGAGGCGCCGAGTGCCTCGAGGGTCAGCGACGCCGCGTGCTCGAGGCCGAGCATTCCAGCTGGTGCCTCGTCAAAGGGCAGGTCCTTCAACTCCGCCGTGTGCGGCGCGTGATCGGTCGCGACCGCGTCCGCGAGTCCGTTGGTCAGTGACGCGCGCACCGCGGCCGCGTCGGTGCTCGAGCGAAGGGGTGGGTTGACCTTGAAGTGCGCGTCATAGTTGGCGCACGCGGACTCGTCGAGCGTGAAGTGGTGTGGTGCGACCTCGGCGGTGACCGGTAGTCCCTCGTCGCGTGCGGCACCAACCATGGCGAGGGACCGCGCGGTCGACAGGTGCAAGAAGTGCAGTGGCGAGTCAGTCAGCCGAACCAGCTCGATGTCGCGCGCGACCATGATCTCCTCGGCGGCCGCGGGTCGTCCGATGAGGCCGAGTCGGCTGCTGAGCGCACCTTCGTTCATCGATCCCTCGCCCGCGAGGTGCCCATCCTCGCAGTGCTGGGCGAGGCGCACGCCGAGCGGACGCGCGTAGCACAGCGCGCGGCGCATGACGGCCGCGTCCTGCACGCCGGTTCCGTCGTCGGTGAAGAGCCGTACGCCGAGTGCCGCCAGTTCGCCCATGGGCGCGAGTCGCTCGCCGAGTCGCCCGTGCGTGATGGCGCCGGCGACGGCGACGTCGACGAGCGCTCGCGAACCTTGGTCCAAGACGTAGGTCGCTAGCGCGACGTTATCGATGGCTGGCTCGGTGTTGGGCATGGCGATCACGGCGGTGAAGCCACCGACCGCGGCCGCCCGCGAGCCACTCTCGATGGTCTCGGCCGACTCGCGTCCCGGTTCGCGCAGGTGCGTGTGCAGGTCCACGAGGCCTGGCCCGACCCAACAGCCCGTCGCGTCAATCTCGCGGCTATCGCGCGGTGCCTCGAGGTGCTCCCCGACCGCGGCGATCACGCCGTCGACCACGAGCACGTCGGCTACGGCCACCGACCGCGGACCGACGACCGTCCCGTTTCGCACGACTACCGACGCCATCAGGCCACCTCCCGGTTCGCTCCGGCCACGGTGAGGTACAGCACCGCCATCCGAATTGGTACGCCGTTGCTGACCTGGCGTTCGATGATCGCAGCGGGAAGATCCGCGACGATCGAATCGAGTTCGACGCCGCGGTTGATCGGACCCGGGTGCATGATGAGCGTCTCGGGTCGCAGTCGCCGAGCCCTCGCAGCCGTGAGGCCGAAGGTCGCGGTGAACTCGCGCAGACTCGGCACGAACAGACCGGTCCCGCGCTCGTTCTGGAGCCGTAGCAGCCCGATGACGTCGGCCCATTCCAGCGCCTCGTCGAAGTCCCCCACGACCTCGACGGGCCAGGTTTCGATATCGACGGGCAGCAGCGTCCCCGGCGCCGCGACCCGGACCTGTGCGCCGAGGGCCACGTAGGCGTCGACGTCGCTGCGCGCCACTCGACTGTGCACGATGTCGCCCACTATCAAGACGCGCAACCCGTCGAACAGCGTCGCGCCAGTCTCGGCGCCCGACAGGCCACGGCGTTCGGCGAGCACCTGGCGCACGGTGAACGCGTCCAAGAGGCCCTGGGTCGGGTGCTGGTGCAGTCCATCGCCCGCGTTGATCACGCGCACGTGGGGCACGTAGCGACTCACCTGTTCGGCGGCACCGCTCGATCGATGGCGCAGCACCACCGCGTCGAGTCCGAGTGCGTCGATAGTGGCGATCGTGTCTCGTAGCGACTCGCCCTTCTTCACGCTGCTCGAGGCGACCGCGAGCGAGAGCACGTCAGCGCTCAACCGCTTGGCCGCCGTCTCGAAACTCAGCCGTGTCCGCGTCGACTCCTCGAAGAAGAGCGATGCGACGACTCGGCCCTTCAGTGCGGGCACCTTCTTGATCGTTCGCTGGTGAACCTCGACGAAGGATTCCGCCGTGTCGAGCACTTCGACCAGCGCGCCGCGACTGACACCGTTGAGCGACAACAAGCTCTGACCCCGAATGCTCTCGATCACGAGCCCGCCTCCTCGCCGATCCAGACCCCGTCCACCGTCGCCACGATCGCCTCGTGCTGCGCGGTGGGCAGGTTCTTGCCCACGAAGTCGGCGCGAATCGGCAACTCCCGATGGCCCCGATCGACGAGCACTGCGAGCTGTATGGCGCGGGGGCGGCCCCATTCGGCCAGGGCATTCAGCGCCGCGCGGATCGTTCGGCCGGTGTAGAGCACGTCGTCGACCAGCAGGACGGTCCGGTCGGTCAGGTCGACCGGGATTGTCGTTGCGGTCGCGCCGAGCAGCGGCCTCCGGTCGTGGTCGTCGCGAAAGTACGCGACGTCGAGCCGTCCGACCTGGACCGCTAGCGCGCCGATGGCCGCGATGTCCGCGGCGAGTCGCTCGGCGAGCACCACGCCACCGACCTGGAGGCCGAGCACGACGATCTCGGACTCGTCGGCGTTTCGCTCGATGACCTCGTGGGCCATGCGCCGCATCGCTCGGTCGACTTCGTCTCGCGAGAGCAACTGTGAACGGGGCTCAAACTGACTATTCGGCACGTTCGGCGTGCCCGGTCTCGTGGTCACAGTTCCTCCCGTCGTACGAGCCTCACGGGACCCGCTTCACGACGATGGACCAAGGTTAACAGACGACGACCGGCTACCGAGAACCGTCCGCGGGCGCGGTCGGTGTCGAGATCGTCAGATCCAGCGTCGAAGCGCGCCCCGTCAAGCGGTCGAGCACGCTGCCCATCGAACCTTCGGTCTCGATCGCCCGGCGGATGACGATCGCCAGGGTCGGCAGCGCCCAGAAGTCGCCGCAGATCCAGAGGATCGCCGCGCCGATCTGCTGGTCGGCGAATGGCGACAACGTTACGCCAGGCACGTGGGCGTAGACCGCGTACCAGCTGACCGTCGTCAGGATGCTCATGGAGATCGCGAGCACTGTCATGAGCCCGTTGGTGAGCAGCACGGCGCCGATCTTCCACACGGTCCCCTTCGCCGGCTTCATCGGCGCCGAGGGGTAGATCTGGAGCCAGAACAAGGTGCCCGCTACGACGAAGCTCCCGTGCATCAGCCAGACGTGCACGAGGCCGTTTCGCTCGCTGAGGTCAAAGAGGGCCGGCACGTGCCACGCGAACATCACCCCGTTCATCAAGAACAGTGCGAACCACGGGTTGCGCGCGAATCGCCCGACAGCCCGCAGCCAACCCGTGGACCGGCGCAGGAACAGAAACCGTCCAACGCGTCGTCGCGCTCCGACGGGCAGCACGAAGAGCAGGGGGATCCACGGAGCACCCGCGACGATCAGCATCGGAACGAAGAACGCGATCACGACGTGTTCGATCATGTGCACGAAGAAGTACTGAGCCGCCCAGTAGTCCAGTGGCGACGCGATGGCGATCACCAGGAGCGCAAGACCCGCGTAGAACCGGTACGACCGGTTCCGGCGGCGCCGTCGATTGGCGGGCGTCGAGTGGCTCGCCATTCGGCGCAGCCCGACTTCGTGGGCGAACGCGGTGGCTGCAAGTACGACGATCATGGGATCGAACGTCCAGTGGTGCACGAGGTAGTTCACGGCGCCATCCGTTACGGCGTTTCGGTGGGTGTCTGGTCGCCAAGGCGTTCGCCTCGAAATGCCGCCCCGCTATCGCTTTGCTCGGCGTCGGCCCGCTCGGCGTCGGCGACCTCGGCCTGGTGAGCCTGCCAGGCCCGCAGCATCCCGTCGTACTCTGGCGCGAGGCCGGGCTCGGTCTTGCGGCGCCGCTTCGGCGTGGCGTCGCCATGCAGCACCTTCCACCACATGTAGACGGCGAAGATTCCCAGCAGTGGCCACTCGAACACGTAGGCCCAACTCAGGGTATTGCCCCTTTCGGCCCGTCCCAACTCGAACCAGAACGCCAGTGAACACAGCGCAAGTCCGAGTACCAACACCGCATGGGTGCGCCACGCCTCGGCCCCGCGAAGCCGGCGCGGCGGCTGTCCGGGCGCGTCCTGACCCTTCGCACCACTCATTACTTGACTGTATCCCTGGCGGTCGTCGCACGACGCTGAGAAAACTTTCGGCTTGGGTAGAGTGCGAGACGATGACCAGCGCCCCCCACGACGCCCCCGATGACCACGACTCCGTGACTTCGGCGCCGATCATTTCTTCCGATGAACGAAGCGCGGCCTTTCACGCGGGCCGAACCCCGATACCGCCGAAGTTCTTTCTCTTGGTCGCCGTGGTCTTCGTTGTGCTGGGCCTGGGCGGCGTCGTGCTCGAGCGCGTTGTCGGCACGCCGGGCCAGACACCCATCGCGAGTCCTCCCGCCACGACGACGCCATCCTCCCTGCCGAGCACGACCCACTCGATACTCGGCCTTGATCTGCTCCCGAGCCGTCCCGCACCCCCGATCACCTTGACGGACCAACGCGGCGCCACCTGGCGGCTCGCGGCCCAACGGGGTCGAGTCGTGATCCTCGCCTTCTACAACCAGACGTGCAACGACATCTGCCCGGTCCTTGGCGCCGAACTGCGCTCCACGATCTCGCTCCTCGGCACCAACGCCGGGCGCGTCGACGTGGCGATTGTCAATACCGATCCGACCCACGCCGCGGTCGTCGCCCTACCCGCGGCGCTCGTGCGACCCGGGTTGATCGGTCAACCGACTGTCGTGTTCCTGACTGGAACCCTCGCCGAGCTGGACGCCGTCTGGACGCACTACGGCGTCGAGGTTCGCGTGGGTCCCGCGCCGACCCCGAGCCTCCACAACGACCTGCTGTACTTCATTACGGCCGACGGGCGACTCCACGCGTTGGCGACGCCGTTTGCCAATGAGAGTCGAAAGGGGGTGTTCTCACTCGATGCCGCTTCACGGCGCGCCTTCGCCGCGGGCGTCGCAGAAGTCGCCGATAGTCTGTTGCCGTGAGTACCCCCGAGAGCGAGGTCCGAGCGAGTTCGTACGACCCCGCGTCGATGCCGGCGTCGTCGTTGATCGCGAGCAAGGCGGTCTGGTACCGACGCCCGTGGTTCCTGATCGCGATAGTGATCGTCGTCGCCATCGCGGTATCGGTCGTCTCAGATTTGCCCCATACGGTGACCAAGAGTGAGGACGCGGCCCAGCAAAACGGGACGATCGCGCTCATCAACACCGACATCGCGCCGTGCGCCTATGCGCTCCATGAAAGCTTTCTCATCTACAACCGGCTTCGCTCGGGGACACTCACGTCGGGAGACATTCAGATGTCGGCCAATCTCTTGACCCAGGATCAAGCTTCGTGCACCTTGGCCACTGGCCCGATCTACGACCTCGCGACCAACATCCAACCCGTCGACACCGCCGCGGGTAAGAAGATCGATGCGATGTACGGCGTCGTCATCACGTGGACGACGAACGACGCTAAGGACGCCATCTACGATATCGCGATGGCCGTTCGCCAGCCCACCAATCAGAAGTGGGTACGCGACCTCACCACCCGCCAGCGCTACCTAGCCCAGGACCGCGCGCGCATCGTCAAGTTGGTCGCCGAGGCGAGTCACCTCGTTGGGGTCACGCTCACGCCGGTCAAAGTTCCCCAACTCGCCCCGCTGCTTGGAACCTAGTTAGTTCTTCGTCC
>JAJZSM010000088.1 GCA_021849765.1 Actinomycetes bacterium
CGAAAGCGAAAAAGAGTCCGAGTGACTTGAGAGCCCTGCTCACTGATTGAAGTCCTCGGGGCGGATGGTGTCGAGGAACTCGCGCAGTTCGGCCACCAGCTCGGCCTCGTTGGACTCCCCCGGCGCCTCCTCGGTCATGTCGTCAAGCTCGTCGTCGTCTTCGAGCTGCATGATGCGACCCTGCTCGTCCATCAGCGAGTCGCTAACGAGGATCGGCGCACCAGCGCGCAGCGCCAAGGCAACCGCGTCGCTGGGTCGAGCGCTGACGACGATCTCGGAAGTATCGCGCAAGATGCGCAGATTGGCGTAGAAGGTGTTGTCGATCAACTCGGTAATCTCCACCGTGAACAGACGTCCACCCAGCGAGGTGATGATGGTCGACATCAGATCGTGCGACATCGGGCGGGGCGTTTCGAGGTGCTGGAGCGCGTAGGCGATAGCCGTTGCCTCGGGCGCCCCTATGAAAATTGGCAACACCCTCTCGCCGGCGAGCTCCTCGAGCAGGAGGAGCGGCGTGGATGAACCCACGTCCACTCGAACGGCCCGGAGGACGACCTCAATCACGTTCTCAGCCTAGACCCCGGGTCGCGCGAATCGCCCAGCGCCTAGTCAAAGATCGCCCGCACGGCGCGCTCGTGGAGCACGCTGCGCAGCACGGCGACTTCTCCGGCCACCTCGGCGGTCACGGCTTGGACCTCGTCGAGGGACAGGCCCGACACCGGTGAGCGCAGGGACGCCGTGAGATCGTCGACGATGCCCATCTCGCGTTCCACGACGCGCCGTAGCGCGCCCAGGAGTCGCAGGTCAGCTCCACGAGCGATGAGTGGCGTCGCCGCGAGGGCGACACGAACATCGAGGCTCGAGAACTGGGTAGAGCCGTTTTCTGCCACGGGTAGCAGCAAACCGAGTGAGATCATCTGGTTTACGTCGTCGGCGTCGAGTCCCGTGGCGGCGAGGAAGTCACTGCTGGAGTAGGACTCCGTTGTCTCCACCACGACCGTCTCCACCGGGCGCGCCATCACCGTGAGGCGCGGCTTGGGCGCCGGCGGTATGGCGACGACTCGCGGATTCGACACGGACCGCGCCGCTTCGCGCGTGCTCGTCACAGGGGCTTCGTCGAGCAGGCCTTGTTCGATCAGTCGCAGGCGCACGACGCGCAGCGGAACGAACTCCTCCTGGGCCAGTCGAATCGCCTCACGCAGACAAGCAACGTCACGATCGCTGTAGAGGCGGTAGCCCTTGCGGCTGCGCTCGGGCTGGACGAGTCCCTTGTCCTCGTAGTAGCGGATCTTCGACAGCTCAATGTCCGGGTAATCAGCACGCAGCAGGGTATGCACCTCGCCGATGCGCATCTTCGTCCCCGTGACACTCATAGCGTCGCCTCCCAAAAGACCAACTTGAACTTCCCGATCTGCACCTCGTCCGCCGAATGCAGCGCGGTCTCTTCGACACGCGCCCCGTTCACGTAGGTGCCGTTGAGCGAATTTAGATCACGCAACGTGATCCGTCCACTGGCGGTGCGCGTGAAGATCGCGTGATGGCGTGACACCGAGACGTCGTCGAGGAGCAGGTCGCTGTTCTCGTGGCGCCCGACCGAGGTCGTCTCATTTGTGAGAGCGAAGCGCGTTCCCGCGCTCTGGCCCGAGACGACCACTAGTTCGTCCACGTGCCCGCGAGGTCCGCTCAAGGTGTCGGAGTGGATGGACTCGAAGGCGCCCACCACCGGAACTGCCACCGTCTCGGGCGACGTGGCTTCGTGCTGGGGAGCGCCACACTTCCAACAAAAGTTGGCGTTCGCGTTCAGAATCTCCCCGCACCGACGACAGTTCACGGAGGCAACCCTAGTGAAGATTCATCCCCGGCGTCTGGGTCAGGAGGTGAGGCTCCGGTAGCCGTCCGCGTCCAGCAAAGCCTCGTAGGTTTCCGGCGAAGAAACGGTAATCTCGCAGATCCAGCCACCGCCGTAGGGCTCGGTGTTGATCAGTTCCGGCGAGCTCGACAGGGCGTCGTTGACCGCACTGACGACACCCGAGACGGGCGCGTAGATCTCTGACACCGACTTGGTGGACTCCACCTCGCCCAGCGCCGCGCCGACCTCGAGGGCCGTGCCCACGCTGGGCAGGGATACGTACACCACGTCACCTAGGGCGTCCTGGGCGTAGTCCGTGATCCCGACGCGCACGACGTCGCCGGTGGCGCGAGCCCACTCGTGGTCGGAGGAGTATCGAAGGTCGTCGGGAATCTGCATAGGCGAAATCTACAAGATCCGTCGGGCAGCGCGCCCCCGGCGCAGCGCGGCGAGCGCCGGGCGCACGTAGCTCGCCAGCACGACCCACGACAATGCGAGGCCCGCCACCCCCACCACCCAGCAGAGGTCGCGCCCGACGTGCTGCCAGCCCGCGAGCGCCACGTGGTGGTCGTTGCTGGTGAGAAGGAACAGGGGAAAGGTCGTCATGAGAGCAAAAGTCGAGACCTTGCCCCACCAGAGCACGTCGATGCGCGCAGCGCCCAGGGCGGCCAGCAGGAGGGTCATCAACGAGACGATCAGCTCTCTCGCCAGCGTGATCAGGGCAAACCACCACGGGACACCACCCGCGGCGGCGACGGCGAGCAGTCCGACGATCACGAGGATGCGATCAGCCACCGGATCGATCACCTTGCCCACCGCCGAGACCTGGTGGAGGCGTCGGGCCAGGTAGCCATCGACCCAGTCGGTCGCCCCCAGAGCGCCAAGGAGCCAAGCGGCGAGGGCGCGGTGCCCGGTGCCAAATAGCAACCAAAGGAAGACCGGGATCAGCGCCAGACGAATAGCGGTGACGAGGTTGGCCCACGTCCACCAGCCACGATCCGACGTCACGGTTAGGCGATAGTGATCGCGGTGTCGAGGAAGACGTCCTGGACCGCGTTGACCAACGCCGCGCCCTCGTTGATTGGCCGCTGGAAAGCCTTGCGACCGAGGATGAGACCGGTGCCGCCCGCGCGCTTGTTGATGACCGCCGTTCGCACCGCGCTCGCCAGGTCGTCCGCGCCCTTGGCCTCGCCACCGGAGTTGATCAGACCAATGCGACCCGCGTAGCAGTTGGCGACCTGCCAACGGGTCAGGTCGATCGGGTTGCTCGTCGTCAGCTCGTCGTAGACGCGCTTGTTCGTCTTGCCGAAGTTGAGTGCGGTGTAGCCGCCGTTATTCTCGGGCTGCTTTTGCTTGATGATGTCGGCCTCGATCGTCACCCCGAGGTGATTGGCCTGTCCTGTCAGGTCGGCCGACACGTGATAGTCAGCGTCGGCGGTCTTGAAGGCCGGATTGCGCAGGTAGGTCCACAACACCGTGAACAATCCGAGTCGGTGCGCCTCGGCGAAGGCCTCGGAGACCTCGTGGAGCTGGCGGTCCGACTCGGGCGAGCCGAAGTAGATCGTCGCACCGACTCCCACCGCGCCGAGGTCGGCCGCCTGGCGAACCGACGCGAAAAGCACCTGATCGTAGGTGTTGGGATAGTGCAGGAAATCGTTGTGGTTGATCTTGACGATAAAGGGGATGCGGTGCACGTAGCGCCGCGAGACGGCTCCCAGGGTGCCGAGCGTGGAGGCCACGGCGTTGCAGCCCGCCTCGATGCCCAGATCGCAGATCTTCGCGGGGTCGAAGTAGGCGGGATTTGGCGCGAAGCTCGCCGCGGCCGAATGCTCGACACCCTGGTCGACCGGCAGGATCGACAGATAGCCCGTTCCGCCCAGGCGGCCGTGACCGAAAAGAGTGCCGAGATTACGCAGAACCGTCGGCGAGCGGTCGCTCAGACTGAAGACGTCCGACAGGTAGTTGGGCCCTGGCAGAGTCAGGAGCTCCTTGGGAAACGCGGTGGCCTGGTGATCGAGCAGCGACGATGCCTCGTCGCCCAAGAGTGCGGCAATGTCCATGCCCGCAGCCTACAAGACCGCTCTCCCACCCCTTCTGCTGGCGCGAAGTCTCTCCAACCAGCAGACTTGCCCGATGGACGCCACCTATCGACAATCCCTCTCACGCCGACTGCGCGCAGTGCACTCGCTCTATGACGACGCGACCTCGTCGATGACGCTCGAGCAAGTCAACGCCGTCGTCGTCGAAGGCGCGTTGCCGATCGCCTTCTCCCTCGTGCACCAGGTTCTCATCGAGGACTTCAGCCGCGCGATACTCGACGAGACGCCACCGCTGTGGGGCGAATCCTGGAGGACCCGCCTCGCTCTCGCCATCGCCGACGACGGCAAGTCGCGCACCGTCGAGGAGATGATGGCTCAGCGCATCGGTGACTTCGACGCGTTCCGGGAGTTCCAGAGCCTGGTCTTTGCCCTCACCGAGACCTTCGTCGACAACATCGAACCGGCGACATTCGCCGACATCGTCGTCGCTCACCCGTATCCGCCGTCTGTAGCCAACACGTTCAGCGCCCGCGTGGGCGGAACCGCCGGCATCTCACGCTCCGACGCCATTGAGTCGTGGATCTACCAACACGCGCTGCGCCACATGGGAGAGATCGAACACGCCCGGGCCCTGGTCGGCCTCGGGGGGATGACGTCCTAGAAGTCCAGCTTCTTCTTCGACACCGGAGTCACGCGACGGCGGCGGTTCTTCGGCGCGTTCGTCGGCCCGAGTTCGGCCAAGCGCGCGGCGGCGTCGTAGGCCTCGGGTTCGGCCAGCACCACCCGGGCGAAGAGCTCGCGGGCCGCACCGACGTCGCCAGCACGGTCAAACACGTCGGCCAGCGCATACCACAGGCGCACGTGACGATAGGAGGGGTTGCGCAACTGCTTGGTTCCGCCCGCACGCGTGAGCAAGTCGATCGCCTCGGCGAACTTTCCCTGGTCCGCCAGGGTCGCGCCCATGACGATTCGCCCTTCGGTCAGAACCTCGGCGACCGGTTCGGAGGCTTCGAGTTCGGCGAACGTCTTCTCCACTGCGCGGTAGTGGCGATTGGCGCGCTCGCAGTCCATCACGAGTGGCAGGTGTTCGGGGTCGGCGGTTACCGCGAAATGGGCGCGAAGGTGAATCTTTGCCATGCTCCATCGCTCGGCGCGGTACGCGGCGAGGCCCGTCAATTCACGCACTGGTCCGACGCCGGGCACAGCGTCGGCAACGATTCGGCCCAGACGCAGGGCTTCTTCGTAGCGATGGCGATCGTAGGCTTCCGCGGCACGGGTCAGCGTGAACACCATCTTCTCGCGCATGTAGGCCGTGCCAACGAACGCCCGTCGGATCTCGGCCGCCACGTCCCCCGGTAATGCGTAGGGCGCCTTGGCGGCCACTTTCGTCGTACGCGCCACAACCGTGGTCGGACGCTCTTCCTCAACCCAGTCCTCGATCGGCGCCGGTGCGCTGGGCTTTACGCGCACCCCATCATTGTCAGCCAGTTCACGGCCCGTGCTGGTTAGGTGCATTGCGCCCTTGCGCGCGACCCCGCCCCAACCCTTGCCCCGTCCGTGCTCGGTGGCTCGACGTCGCTCCAACTCTTCAGGCGATACCTCGCGTGCCACATAAGAGCGCTGGGGACGCGCGCCGCGAGAGTCGGGTCGAGCGCCCTGATAGCCGGGTCGGCCCCCACGCGCATCAGGTCGTCCACCGCGAGAGTCGGGTCGAGCGCCCTGATAACCAGGTCGGCCCCCGCGAGAGTCGGGACGCGCGCCGCGAGAGTCGGGTCGAGCGCCCTGATAACCAGGTCGGCCCCCGCGAGAGTCGGGACGCGCGCCGCGAGAGTCGGGTCGAGCGCCCTGATAGCCGGGTCGGCCCCCACGCGCATCAGGTCGTCCACCGCGAGAGTCGGGTCGAGCATCGCGACGATCATCTCGACGAGGGGCTCCGCGACGGTCCTCCGCTCCCGCGGAACGTCCGGCGACGCGCGGTGTTCTTGTGCCGGGACGTGCACCAAAGGGCCGCTCACCGTAGGAGTTCCCCGAATAGGGACGATCTGTCGCCTCGCGCGGGTCCTCGTCGCGGCGCTTAGCAGGACGAAGCGAGCGGTTCACTGGTGTGCGCGACGGCGCGGGGCGAGCATCGCTGCCCCGACGCATCTCTGGCTCGCTTCGGCGCGCCCGTGGCGGGCCGCCCGCCGCGCTACGGCGCGGAGCACCCGAACGCGGCGATTCGGAATCCCGTTGACCGGGGGCGGAACTGGAGCGCGGTCCGAGCGTTGGGCGCCCACCACCCGCTCGACCAGCGTTGCCGCTCGGGCGGGCACGACGGGGCGAGGAGTCAGGGGACGGCACCGGACAATCCTACCGGTCTCACGTCACACGACCGACGGTCGATTCCTGGTTGCATCCGAAGCCCCGCTGTCGGCCCGCGAGGTCCAACGTCGGTGTCGGTTGCAGTTCGCTGCGAGGACGTCACTAGATTCAAGGTTCAGTCGCCTGTGATTCAAGGGAGGTCTCATGGCCGTCGTCATGCGAAACACGCCACGCACCGACCTTGCGCTCGTTGACGCGCTCGGCCGGATCGGAGTCGCCACGATCCACGAGGCCCAGGGCCAGCGCGGCCTCCTCGCATCGAACCTACGACCCACCATTCGGCCCGTGCGCGTCGCCGGGACGGCGCTGACCTGTGAGGTACCCC
>JAJZSM010000089.1:0-5554 GCA_021849765.1 Actinomycetes bacterium
GAGTTGGAGCATCGCCA
Source organism: Actinomycetes bacterium (assembly GCA_021849765.1). Next base: position 18 of record JAJZSM010000089.1, read on the forward strand.
CCCACGACGTCATCTACCTGGGATTCGGTCTCCTCGCCCTCTACGTCGGCGCGAGGGTACACACCGGCTACCTCATCAGGCGTGCGCCGCTCGCGATGGTAGGCGGGATAGGACTGCTGTTGGCGGTCAAGGCCATCGGTGTGAGCGCAAATGGTGGCAAGCGGTGGTTGAACCTACACGTGATCTACCTCCAGCCGTCGGAACTCTTCAAGTTCGTCACGATCCTCTATGTGGCCTGGGCGGTCCTGTACCACCACGAGGAGTTGGGGGAGTGGCGTCGGTTGGCCCTGTGGATGTCGCCCGTTCTGCTTGGCAGTGGACTGATCATCCTCGAGCCCGACATCGGGACGTCCTCAGTCGTCGTGGCCATCGCGGTGGTCGTGCTCGCGGTCGCGGGACTCAGCCGGCAACTCCTGACGCGCATCGCGGTTCTCGGGGTTCTCGGCTTTGGCGGGTTCATGCTCCTCAAGCCCTATTCGGCCCGTCGGTTCCTCTCATTCCTGCACCCCAGCCAGGACCTCCAGGGCAGCGGTTATCAACTGTTGCAGTCGAAGATTGGTCTCGGTGCGGGTGGCCTGACCGGGCTCGGCCTCGGACACAGCCGTGAGAAGTGGGGACTGTTACCGAATCCCCATACCGACTTCATCTTCACGATCATCGGTGAGGAGCTGGGACTCATTGGGACCCTGGCCGTGATCGGACTGTTCGTGTGGTTCCTGTTCAGTTCCACGCGGATCGCCCTCAACTCCCAAAACGCGGCCCAACGGCTGGTCGTCGTGGGGATCGTGACGTGGATCGTGCTCGAAGCGGTCATCAACATCGCCTCAGTGGTCGGCGGCTGGGCGGTGACCGGGATCCCGTTGCCATTCTTCTCCTACGGCGGTACCGCGCTCATCACCGAACTCTTCGCGGTCGGCGTGCTGTACAACATCGGACACGATACGAGCCGGCTGGGCGGACTCGACATCGAAGACCACGGAGCCGTGGTCAGTCGTCCCGCACCGCGCAGCGCACCGCGTAGCGCACCGCGCAGTGCAGCACCGGTCGCGCCTCGTCACAGCCCGAACGCGCGCGAACGCGTCAGACGGTACGACTGATGCGCGGTCCCGTGGTCGTGACCGGGGGCGGTACCGGCGGTCACATCTTTCCCATGCGCGCGATCGGTGAGGAGCTCATAGCCAGTGGTGTGCCGGCCACCTCAATCCACTACGTCGGCAGCCGACGGGGCCAGGAGGCCTCATTGTTGGCTAATCAATCTATCGACCTCACCCTCTTGCCTGGACGGGGGATTCGACGGTCGTGGCAGATACGCGCGCTGGCCCAGAACCTCGGTGCGATCGCCGCACTCGCGACGGCCTTCGTCGCGGCCTTCGTTCGAATCGGTCGCTGGCGTCCGTCAGTCGTGGTGTCGGTCGGGGGTTACGCGGCATTGGCCGTGGGCGTGGCGGCGGTGCTCTGGCGCCGTCCGCTGGTGCTCGTTGAGCTCGATGCCACCCCGGGCGCGGTCCATCGAATTCTCGCGCGCTTCGCGAGTCGCCGGTGCCTCGCGTGGGGTCCGGCGGATAGTCGCAGCGTCGTGACGGGCGTTCCACTAGGCCATGACGTGCTCGCGGTTGATCGCGGGCGAACGGCGCGCGAGCGTTCGCGTGCGACCATGGAACCGCCGATCGAGTCGGGTCGCGAGGTGGTCGTCGTGATGTCGGGTTCGCTGGGAGCGACGCGAGTGAACGACGCGGTCAGTGAACTCGCGCGGCGCTGGTCGCGCCGTGGGGATCGAACGATCATCCACGTCAGTGGCCGCCGTGACGCGTCGCGAGTCCTCGCGCGACGTCCGCCCACAGACGAGCTGGACTATCGGATTATCGAGTTCGCGGCGATGCCCCCCCTGTGGTCGGTCGCCGACGTCGCGGTGTGCCGCGCGGGGGCCACGACGCTTGCGGAATTGACTGCGCTTGGGATCCCGTCGGTGCTAGTGCCACTGCCCGGCGCTCCGGGCGACCACCAGACCCGCAACGCGCGGGTCGTCGCCGACGCGGGAGGCGCGGTGCTCGTACCTGATGAGGACTGTGACGCGGCGACCTTGGAGGCGGCACTGGAGCGCCTCCTCGCTCCGGGCGAGCGCGAGCGTGCCAGTGAGGCCGCTCAGCGACTCGGTCACCGTGACGCCGCGGCGGGGATCGCTCGCGTCGTGCTCGAGGTCGGGGGTCGTCCGACGTGATCTTCGATACTGGGACCCGGGTCCACATCGTTGGTGTCGGTGGCGCGGGAATGAGCGGGTTAGCCCGACTCCTCGCTCTGCGGGGCTGCCGCGTGACGGGCTCTGATGCGCGCTCTTCGGCGGTCCTCGACGAGCTGCGTGCGGCGGGCGTCACGGTGCACGTCGGCCACGATGCCACGTTCGTAGCGAACGCGCAGGTCGTGCTCTGGTCTCCGGCGGTCGCGACGGGCCACGTGGAACTCGAAGCGGCGCGTGAGCGAGGCGCGACCATGGTCACGCGCGCTCGCGTGCTCGCCGAGCTGGCGGCCATGCAGCCCGTCGTCGGGCTCACCGGCACGCACGGCAAGACGACGGCGACGTCGATGATGGTCCACGTACTGCACGCGGCCGGGATCGACGCGTCGCGACTCCTCGGCGCGCCGGTCGTCGGCGTTGGTCCGAATGGGCACTGGGGGGTCGGTCCGTTGGTGATGGAGGTCGACGAGAGTTACGGAACCTTCCGTGAGCTGGTTCCCTCGTCGCTGGGTCTGTTGAACGTCGAGGCGGACCACTTGGACTACTACGGCGACCGGTCCACACTCGACGCCGCCTTCGCCGATCTTGTTGCGCGCACGACCGGCCCGGTCGTGGTCTGGGCGGATGACCCAGGGAACCGGCGAGTGCTGGGCGAGGTCGACCGGTCGGTGACCACCGTCGGGCGTCGAGACGGCGAGTGGACCGTGTCCGACGAGGTGCTGGCCAGGCGCGAAGCGCGATTCGAGTTGAACGGCGCCGGCGAACACCTGGCGATCGAGCTGTCGGTGACGGGTTCGCACAACGTCGCGAACGCGGCGGTCGTGGCGACCCTGGCGCTCGCCATCGGGGTGGAGCGTGAGCACGTGACTGCGGGTCTTCGCGCGTTCGTCGGCGCGCCGCGACGCTTTGAGTATCGAGGTCGGTGGCGCGAGGCCGATGTCTATGAGGACTACGCGCATCTGCCCGGTGAGGTGGCGGCGACCCTCGCGGCGACGCGTGCCGCGGGTTATGAGCGCATTGTGGCGGTCTTCCAACCGCACCGCGTGACGCGCACGATCGCTCTCGCCCAGGAGTTCGCCACCGCCTTCGAGGGCGCGCAACGGGTGATCGTGACCGACATCTATGGCGCCGGCGAGGCGAATCCGACGGGGGTAACCGGTCGACTTGTCGCAAACGCCGTGACGGGGGCGTTCGCGGGACCGGTGGACTACGCGGCGACCTTCGACGAGGTGGTTGTTGCGCTCGCGGCGAACCCCGGGATCGACGCGGTACTGCTGCTCGGGGCCGGCGATGTCGCCGATGTCATCGGTCTACTGCCCGATGGACTCGACGCGTGAGTCTGGACGAACTCATCCGCGTCGGCGGTGCTCGGGTGTTCGAACACGCGCCCATCGGACCATTGACGACGTATCGGGTCGGAGGTTCGGTGCGTGCGCTCGTGACGCTCGCGTCGATGGCCGACGTGCTCGAACTGCTACCGCTGGTGGAGTCAACAGGGCTCGAGGTCGTGGTCATCGGTAACGGCTCGAACCTGCTCGTCGCTGAGGGTGAGCACGACGCCGTAGCGATTCGACTGGCTGGCGACTTTGCGAGCCTGACTTGGACTGAGGACGCGGGAACGGTCTCGGTCGTCGCCGGCGGTGGCCTCGATCTGCCGGTGATGGCGCGTCGACTGGTCGCCGAGGGGGTCGTCGGATTCGAGTGGGCCGTCGGGGTGCCGGGCTCCGTCGGCGGTGCCGTGGCGATGAACGCCGGTGGACACGGGTCCGACATGGACGCGAGCGTCACCTCGATCGAGCTCTGGCACGAGGGCGCCGCGGTCGTCTGGGAACACGGTCAACTCGCCTTCGGCTATCGCTCGAGTGCCGTTGGTGCGCGCGACGTGGTGCTCTTCGCGACCCTCTCGCTGGCCAAAGGCGATAGCGAGGCGGCGCGGGCCCGGTTGAGCGAGATCGTGCGGTGGCGGCGCGACCATCAGCCCGGCGGCGCCAACGCCGGCAGCGTATTTCGCAACCCCGAAGGCGATCACGCCGGGCGGCTCATCGAGGTCGCCGGTTGCAAGGGGCTGCGGCTCGGGAGCGCGATGGTCAGTGAGAAACACGCGAACTTCATCATCGCCGACCCCGGTGGGTCCGCCGACGACGTTTACCAATTGATCACGCTCGTGCGTACTCGGGTGCTTGATGAGGCGGGAGTGACCCTGATCGCGGAGAATCGATTCTTTGGCTTCGAGGGCGCGACATGAGCCGTCGCAAGCCGGTCGCCGGGTCCGCGGGCGTACCCTCGCGGGCGCCCAAGGCGCGTCGGTCACGTGGTCGCGGCGACGCAGATATCAAACCATCGCGTCGCCGACGGCGCCGATCCGTTGCGCGCTCGACGGACGCGTCCACGGTGCCGCGCCGACGGCGTCGGTGGCTGCCCTATACGCTCGCGACGCTGCTCGTGGTGGCCTCGTTCGGCGTGGGCCTCAACTGGCTCGTGCACTCGTCGATCTTTCGGGTCCGTCACGTCGTGGTGATCGGACTGCACCACGAGTCGCGAGGCGCGGTGCTCGCGGCCTCGGGGCTGACCGCGCAACCGCCGCTCCTCGACGTGGCCACGACCCAGGTCGCACGTCGGCTGGCGGTCTTTCCGTGGATCGGCACGGTCACGGTGACCAAACGATGGCCGAGCACCGTTGAGATCGTGGTGCACGAGCGCACCCCGGTGGCGGTCGCCTTCGACGCAAACCACACGTTGCAGTACGTCGACGCGACGGGTCACGACCTCGGGCCCGCGCCCCTCTCGGCGAACCTGCCGACCCTGGAGTACGTGCACCCCCAACAGCGAAGTTGGCCCTTTGAGCACGCCGGATTCAATGCGGCGCTGGTCGCGAGTCGCTTGCCGCCAGCCTTCGCGGCGCAGGTTGCGGTCATCACGGTCGATGCGAACGGCTCGGTCTCGCTGAAGTTCACCACGCCGGTCACCTTCATCCTGGGCCGACCGACTGACCTCACCGACAAGTTCTACTCGGTGGCCGCGGTGATCGCGCACGCGCGCTTGCAGCCCGGAGACGTCGTGGATGTGCGGGTTCCGGGCGAAAACGCAGTATCGGGACCGTCGGCCGGGTAGTTTGGTATTTGACCGAAATGGAGCCACTGATTAGCCTGCAATGACATTTTGTCGTGCACGCGCGCGACGCCCAGCGCCGTGGGTCACAATAGGGAGAGTCGCCCGAAGGGGGTTTCATGAGTTTGAGCCAGAACAACTACCACGCGGTCATCAAGGTGATCGGTGTGGGAGGCGGGGGCGTCAACGCGGTGAA
>JAJZSM010000089.1:5564-6563 GCA_021849765.1 Actinomycetes bacterium
CAGCGAGGCCGATCTCAAGATCGACATTGGACGCCAGTTGACCAGGGGATTGGGTGCGGGTAGTGACCCCGAAATCGGTCGTCAGGCGGCCGAAGAGCACCGCTCGGAGATTGAAGAAGCGTTGAAGGACACCGACATGGTGTTCATCACTGTCGGCGAGGGTGGTGGCACCGGAACCGGTGCAGCGCCCGTAGTCTCGGACATCGCGCGTTCGTTGGGTATTCTCACGATCGGCGTCGTGACACGGCCGTTTTCCTTCGAGGGCAAGCGCCGGGCGACCCAGGCCGAGAAGGGGATCGAGGCCCTGCGCGGCAAGGTTGACACGCTGATCGTAATCCCGAACGACCGGTTGCTCTCGGTGACGGCGGCGGACACCTCGATGCTCGACGCGTTCAAGATCGCTGACGACGTGCTCTTGTCGGCCGTTCGCGGTGTCACCGACCTGATCACGGTGCCCGGGCTGATCAACACGGACTTCGCGGACGTGAACGCCATCATGCGCAACGCCGGCAGCGCCATCATGGGCGTCGGCCAGTCCACCGGGGAGGGCCGCGCCGTGAACGCGGCTCGTGCGGCGATCACCTCGCCGCTCCTGGAGGCTTCGATCGACGGGGCGAGGGGCATCCTCATGAACATCGTCGGTGGCTCGAACGTGACCTTGACCGAGGTCACCGACGCCGCCAACATCATTCACTCGGTGGCTCACCCCGACGCCAACATCATCTTTGGCAGCGTCATCGATGACTCGATCGGCGACGCCGTGCGTGTCACGGTCATCGCCGCCGGATTCGACCACCAGACCACCGCTAAAACGGTGCCGACGACTACCAGTCAGCCCGTCATGACCGAGGGACCGCGCACCGACATCTTCAGTTCCGCGAGCGACGACTTCTTCGACGTTGGCGGCGATGACGACCTCCCCAGCTTCCTCCGCTGACACTCGCTTGTTTGAGCGGGTTGGCGAGAACGTCCGGCTCGCGAGGCGCCGCATCGCGGACT
>JAJZSM010000090.1:0-2876 GCA_021849765.1 Actinomycetes bacterium
AGCGCCCGATTGAGCGGACGATGTCCGAGCCAGCGACCGATGAAGAGCGCGCCCGAGTCATTGGCCACGGTAAGCACCACGGCACCGAAGAGATACGCGAGTCCGTGCTTATCGGTCGAGTACATCGGTGCGATGAGCATCAGGGCGTAAGAGCCCAGCACGCCGATCCACGCGTACACGAATACGGTCGCACCCAGTCCGTCGAGGGTGTCGATGGACTGCTTGGCACTCAGATACCACACGAAGCCGAAGACGACGAGCAAGACGGTGATCGCCCCGATCGCGGGCAGTCCCTTGTTGTACGCGGCGATACCAAGGGTCACGACCGCCACGATGCCCAGGACCGTCGCCGGGTGCGCGCCCGCACGCCGGAACCCGGCGTAGGCCTCGGCGCTCGCCAAACCGAGGGCGAGCAGCACGAGCACCGAAACGGGGATCGCGCCAGCGAGGAAGACCACCGACACGAGTACCGCGAGCAGCGCGCCGGTGAACGTGGCGAGCGACACGCTGCGCGACGAACTCTGTCGCACGGCGCGTCCGGCAAGCGGGTGGTGGGTCGCCGGGCGCCTCGTCCGTGTCCGCTGCACGGGTTCGGGCCGTGGCGCGTCCTGGTCGGGCGTCTCGTCAACCTCGATCTCGAGCTCGGGCTCGGGGGCGACTGCGAACTCCCAGGGGCGGGTGTCGTCCTCACGCACGTCGCCCGCGAGGAATGACGCGTCGAACTGGTCCTCGTGGGCGACCCAGTCCGCCTCACCCTCGCGCCACGCGGGCGCAGGAATGGCCGACCATGGGTCGTCCTGGTTAGCGGCGTCTCGGGCCACCACGATCGGGACCTGGCCCGTGGGCGCTTCAGTCCAGTGGGGCAGCAGCGATGGCTCGACGTCGACCTCGAACTCGTCGGCGGCGTCCGCGGCCCGCTCGACTCCGGTGAACGTCACGCGGGGGTCGGTCGAACTCACCGAGGGCACATCGCCCGTCGGCTCGTCGAAGAAGGACCCGTCGTCAGACTTCAAGAAGTTCTTGCTCCTTGTGCGTTAAGAGTTCATCCACCTTGGCCACGTCGTCCTGGGTCATCTTGTCGAGGACCTTCTCGAGCCGTTCGATCTCGTCCTTGGGCAGGCCCTCATCCTTCTCGAGCGTCTCGAGCTCCTGGCGAGCGTGACGACGGATCCCGCGGATGGCCACCTTGCCCTCTTCGGCCTTGGAGCGAACGATCTTGACGAATGACTTACGACGTTCCTCGGTCAGCGTCGGGAAGGTCAGGCGGATCACGTGCCCGTCGTTGGATGGGTTGAGCCCAAGGTCGGCGTTACCGATCGCCTTCTCGATCGCAGCCATCGCACCCTTGTCGAAGGGCGAGACGACGAGCAACCGTGGCTCGGGCACCGAAAAGTTGGCCAGCTGTTTGAGCGGCGTCTCGGTCCCGTAGTAGTCCACGAGCAGGTTCTCGATCAACGACGACGACGCGCGTCCCGTGCGCACCGAGGCGAACTCGGCCTTCACGTGCTCCAGGGCTCGCGCCATCTTTTCGCGCGTGTCTTCCATTACCAGGTCTACGAGTTCGTTCTCCATTACCTCACCAGCGTACCGACGGCGTGCCCATCGAGGGCGCGACCTAGATTACCCAGTGCCATCAGGTCAAATACTCGAATTGGCAAGTGATTGTCCTTGCAGAACGTGATCGCGGTCATGTCCATCACCCGCAGGTCCTTCGCGATCACGTCATTAAAGGAGATCTCGTCGAATCGAACGGCCTCGGGATTATCCCGGGGGTCCTCGCTGTAGACGCCGTCAACGCCACCGTGAGTGCCCTTCAGGACGACCTCGGCCTCAATCTCGGCGGCGCGTTGCGCGGCCGGAGTGTCCGTGGTGAAGTACGGGTTGCCCATGCCCGCGGCGAAGATCACCACGCGGCCCTTCTCAAGGTGTCGCACGGCGCGGCGTCGAATGTATGGTTCGGCCACCTGATCCATGCCGATCGCCGACATCACACGCGTGGCCCGGCCGTGGCTCTCGATCGCATCCTGGAGCGCCAGGGCGTTGATGACCGTGCCCAACATCCCCATCAAGTCGGAGTTGGCCCGATTCATCCCCGCCATCGCGCCCGTCGCGCCACGCCAGATGTTGCCACCACCCACGACCACGGCTAACTCGAGTCCGCCGCGGTCCATCGCCGCGGCGACCTCAGTGGCGAGGAAGTCAACAGTCGACGCGTCGATCGTCTCGTCGCTGGCGGCCGAAGCGAGCGCCTCGCCCGACAGCTTCAAGACGACCCGTCGCATCGTTAGCCTCCGACGACCACCTGCGCGAACGCCGTGATCGTGGCGCCGTGCAGATACTGCTCGATGGTCTGCTTCTCATCCTTCACGTACGCCTGTTCTAGCAGCACGCGCTCCTTGAACCAGCCGTTGAGGCGTCCCTCGATGATCTTGGGCAGGGCGGCTTCAGGCTTGCCCTCGTTGCGCGAGATCTCCTCGACCGTGGCGCGCTCGGCCTCGACCTCGGCGACGGGGACGTCCGCACGCGCGAGGTAGAGCGGCTTGGCGAAGGCGATGTGCACCGCGATCTCATGGGCGACCTCGCGATCGGCACCACGAACCACGACAGCGACGGCATTCACGCCTCGACCCGACTGCTGGTGGATGTAGGTCTCGACGACTTCATCGCCACCGGCCACGACCCGACGGACACGACCGACCGAGATGTTCTCCTTCAGCGTCGTTAAGAGGGTCTCGATCCGCTCCTGGAACGCTGCGGTGGCGTCCTCGCCGTCGGCGGCGACGCGCGCCGCGATCTCGTCGACGAGGCCGACGAACTCCTCGGACTTGGCCACGAAGTCAGTCTCGCAACGTAGCTCGACGATGCCCGCGGCGTTT
>JAJZSM010000090.1:2886-6534 GCA_021849765.1 Actinomycetes bacterium
GTTTCCGTCTCGGACGACTGCAACGGCGCCCTCGCCCGCGACCCGGTCGGAGCGCTTCGCGGCCGACGCGAGTCCCTGGACTCGGAGCCACTGGGTCGCGGCCTCCATGTCACCGTTGTTCGCTTCCAGCGCCTTCTTCGCGTCCATCATGCCCACGCCCGTCGATTGGCGCAGTGTCTGGACATCCTTTGCGGTGATTGCCACCTTGATTCTCCTCCGTTGTTCTCGTCGTCGTTCGACTTAGGCCGATGCCGCGGTCTCGTCGGACTCGGTGGGTTCGGCGACCGCGGCGGGCTCGAGCCCCTCTGCGACAACCTCGTCGGTGCTCGCGGACTCCGTAACCACGACCGCAGCAGCTGCTTCGGCCTCGGGCGCCTCGGCGACGGGGGCCTGCTGCGTCGCTACAGGCTCGGCCTCAACGACGGGCGCGGCGGCGGCAGGTTCGGCGACGGCAGGTTCGGCGACGGCCGGCGCTGCGGCAGCCGCGGCTGCAGCGGCCTTCATGGCGGCGCCTCGGTTCTGGCGGATGAAGCGTCCTTCGGTGACCGCGTCCGCGATCAAGCGGCACAGCAGCGCACCAGCTCGGATCGCATCGTCGTTCCCAGGGATGACGTAGTCGATGATGTCTGGGTCGCAGTTGGTGTCCACGACCGCCACCACTGGTAGGCCGAGCTTGCGCGCTTCGGTCACTGCGATGTGCTCCTTCTTCGTGTCGATGACGAAGATGGCGTCCGGTACGCGCTCGAGGTTGGCGATACCGCTCAGGTTCCGGTCGAGCTTCTCGAGTTCGCGCGAGTGCCGCAGCGCCTCGCGCTTGGGCATGTTCTCGAAGTCACCGGCCCGCTGCATCGTGCGCAGTTCGCTCATGCGCTTGACGCGACCGGCGACCGTGGCGAAGTTGGTGAGCATCCCGCCGAGCCAGCGCTGGTTCACGAAGGGCATCCCGCAGGCCTGAGCGTAGTCGGCCACCGGTCCCTGGGTCTGCTTCTTGGTGCCCACGAAGAGGATGGTGCCACCGTTGGCCACCAGCTCGCGCACGTAGCCGTAGCTGGACTCGATGCCCGCCAGGGTCTTGCGAAGGTCGATGAGGTAGATCCCGTTGCGCTCGCCGAGGATGAATCGACGCATTTTGGGGTTCCAACGACGGGTCTGGTGCCCGAAGTGCACGCCCGAGTCCAATAGTTCCTGAAGTGTGACCAACGCCACGTTCGTATCCTTCCGTTCGGTTACTGACGCCCTGGGGAGCACCGCGAACGGTGACCGCACGAAACCCCAAAGCCCAATCAATTGCCCGCCCACGGTGGGAGGGCTCTGGCCATGCTAGTCGATTCAGCCTCGTGGATGAGTCCGACGGTGCACGCTCTGCAGTCGCGACTTGGAGACGTGGGTGTAGAGCTGGGTCGTCGTGAGACTCTCGTGACCGAGCAACTCCTGGACGACGCGCAGGTCCGCCCCCCCTTCGAGCAGGTGCGTCGCGTAGGTGTGGCGAAGTGCGTGGGGATAGACGTGGCCCCGCGCCACGCGCCGCTCTAGGATCCGCCGGACGTCGCGGGGGCCCAGACGTCGTCCCCGACGGTTCAAGAAGAGCGCCTCCGGGGGCGAATCGGCGGCGACCACGTCGTCGCGACCATCCTCGAGCCAGAGCCGCACCGCGTCGAACCCGCGGTCGTGCAGGGGCACCAGGCGCTCCTTGCGACCCTTACCCATGACCCGCAGCAATCGCCGCGACCAGTCGACGCTCACCTGATCGAGTCCGCATAACTCCGATACGCGCAGCCCCGCGCCGTAGAGGACCTCGCAGACCGCCCGGTCGAGCAGGGCCCACGGGTCGTCGCCCCACTCCTCGTCGAGCAGCGAGTCGAGCTGTTCGCGCACCACGATGGTCGGCAGGGCCCGCGTTGGTCGTGGCGCGAGGAGTCGCGACGACGGGTCCGACTCGATGACGCCACGCCCGACCAACCAGGCGAAATAGGCACGCAGTGACGCGCGTCGACGCCCGATCGAGCTCCGCGCGTCGCCCCGTTCGGACAACCAGACGAGATAGGAGCGCAGGTCGCGGGCGCGGACGGCGTCCGGCGCGGTCAAACCGGAGGTCGTCGCCCAGTCGATGAAACGCGACACGTCACCGCCGTAGGCCCGAACCGTGGCCGGTGAACGATCGGCCGCGCGCAGCGTCGCGATGAATCCCTCGACCTCCCAGGACGCCAGTCGCGCCCCGCCAGATTCCTGCTCCGACACGTTCCCAGGCTACCGATAGCCTCGGTGAAGTCCGGTCACCTAGGTAGTCTTGCCATGACTAAAGGAGTGTCGGTGCCGCGAATCCTGATCATCGAGGACGACGACCACATCCGCACCGCCCTTCGCTTGATGTTCGAGGGCGAGGGTTTTGCCGTCGACGACGCCTCCACCGGCGAAGTCGGCATCTCGCTGTTTCAGCGCATGGCCTCAGACATCGCGATCGTCGACGTCATGCTGCCCGGCATGACCGGCTTCGAGACCTGTCAGACCCTTCGCCAGTCGAGCGATCTCCCGATCGTGATCGTGTCCGCGCGCGACGAGACCGCCGATGTGGTGCTCGGCCTCGAGTCGGGTGCCGACGATTACGTCACGAAGCCGTTCATCCCCGAGGAGTTGCTCGCCCGGGTCCGCGCGCACCTGCGTCGACGGCCCGACAAGACCACACACGCCTTCAAACTGGGCAACCTGCACGTCGTGCCCGATGAAGGGGTCGTGCGACACGACGACGGGGCCGAGCTGCACCTCACGTCAACGGAATTCCGCCTGCTCATTGACCTGGCATCGGCCGACGGACGGGTGCTCTCGCGCGAAGACTTGCTCGAGCGGGTTTGGGGTTATGACTACTTCGGTGACAGCCGATTGGTGGACGTGCACATTCGCCGGCTTCGCACGAAGATCGAACCCGACCCGAGCAACCCAAACTTCTTGGTGACCGTGCGCGGGGCGGGCTACAAGCTGGTGCTCTAGTGCGGCGCCGAAGCCTGCGTCTGCGTCTGCTGGTCACCTTCGGGCTGAGTGCCCTGCTGCTGAGCACGATCTTCGTGACCGTCACCTTCTTCGGCATCCAGCGCGTCCTGATAAACAACCAGCAGCAGACCGACCTCAAGCAGAGCTACGTGAACGCGGCCCTCATCCGCTCGACGCTCTACACGTCCCCGCCGGACCTCGCCAACCAGCTCAATTCGATCGAACGGGCGACGGACTCGAGCGTGCTCGTCCAGACTCACCTGCAGTGGCTGTCTCGCAGCAACGGGGCCGCCATCGCCGACGTCACGCCGAAGATCATTTCGATGGTCGACCGCGGCCACGTCGTCCAACAGACCCTCAACGTCCAGGGTCGTCTCATCTTCGTCGTCGGCGTCCCCATTCCCGCCGTCGAGACCCAGGTCTTTGAGGTGTTCAAGCTCGGCGGGTTGGAGAGCACGCTGCGAACGCTGGTGACCGTCCTCGGACTCGGCGCGGTCTTGACCTCGCTCATCGGGTTGGGCGGTGCGCTGTGGGTGTCGCGGCGCGCCGTTCGCCCACTCGAGCGTGTGTCGGCCGCCGCCGCGGCGATCGCCGACGGCGACCTCGCCACTCGTCTTTCGATCACTCAGGCCGACCAGGAGGTCGAACAGCTGACCGAATCGA
>JAJZSM010000091.1 GCA_021849765.1 Actinomycetes bacterium
GTAGGTCGCGCCCGGCAACGGGATCTCACCGGCGAGGTCGAGGATGAATCCAGCGATGGTGACGTACTCGCCCTCGGGGATCGCCACGCCCAACTCCTCGTTCACCCGGTCAACGTGGGTCTGGCCGTCGACGAGCCAGCGTCCGTCGCGGATCCGCACGATGGTGGCCTCGTCATCGTCGTCGAACTCGTCGGCGAGGTCTCCGACGAGCTGTTCGAGTATGTCGCGGATGGAGACGACGCCCGCCACGCCACCGTGCTCGTCGAGCACGAGCGCGAAGGTCCGGCGCTGCTCGCGCATCTCACCGAGACTCTCAAGCAGGTCCAGGGTCTCGGGCAGCAGGAGCGGGCGACGGATCTTGCGGGCAATCTCGTCAGCGTCGGGCAGGGAGACCCCGATCGCACGCCGGACTGTGGTGCTGCGGAAGAGGTCGTTGACGAGCAGCACGCCGTCGACGTCGTCGAGGTCGCCGTTGACGACGGGGAAGCAGGAGTGCCCGGTATCGCGGACGGCTTCGGCGACCGCCTCGGGGGTGACTGGCACCGTGAGAAAGGCGACGTCCACCCGTGGGGTCATGACGTCACGGAGTTCTAGCTTGGCGAGTTGGTCGACGCGCGCGTGGATCGCGTCCGATTCGGGCGACCGTTTGACCACGTCGGTCTGACCAGTGACCCGCGCTCGGAATCGGGCGAACACCGACCCCGCCGGTCGGTCGTCGTTCACTTCGAGGAGGTGACCCGAACCGTGGACGGACGCCACGAGTCGTCCTCGTACTCCTCACCGCGCAAGAGCGCCCGCACCGCGGTACGCACGCGGTGGGCGTCGAGCGGCTTGACGACGAAGCCTTCGACGCCGCTGCGACGGGCGAGGAAGACGTCGGCGCGACGGTCGAGCAACATGAGGATCGCGACGGGCTCCGCGGCGCCGTAGGACTCCTCGTTGCGCATCTCGAGGGCGATGGCCATGCCGCCCATGGAACCGACCTGGAGGTCCACGACGACGAGGTCGACGTCGCCCTCCTTCACCCGCGCGAGTGCCTCGCGGCCCGACTCGGCCTCTTCGACGATGACGTCGGGACCCTCGAGCATGGTGCGAAGGTCGGAACGCAGGGCGGGCAAATCGCTGACGAGAAGGACGGTGGCCACGTCGCTAAGCGTAGCGGAGACCGGATTTCCAGGGGAAATCCTCGTTCGCACCGTCGGTGGCGCCGAAAATTCTCCTTGCCCTCATCGGGCGCGATAAGTAGTGTTCGCTCGTTGGCCGAACCGGGGGGGAAGATGGCGATATCACCGGCACCGTGGACCGAGTTGAGTGCCTGTCGCGGTAGCGAGCGCGCCCTGTTCTACGCGCCCGACGCCAGCGAGCGCAAAGAGCAGCGGCTCCAGCGCGAACTCGCGGCCAAGCGGATCTGTCAGCACTGCGCCGTGCGCGACGACTGTCTCGCGAGCGCCCTCGACCGGCACGAGAGTCACGGGATCTGGGGCGGCCTCAACGAGGTGGAGCGGCGAGGGCTACTGCGCAGCTGACCGTCGGCCCAACTGATTCGGGGCCACCCGCGCGATGATCACGAAGAGCAGGAAGGTCACGACGTGCACGCCCGTGCACCACTCGCAGATGTGGTCGACGTAGAGCAGTTCGGCGGCGACCAGCCACAGGACGAAAGCCATCGAGCCGGTGATGATGACCACGCGGGCCACGTGCACGGCGTAAGACGATGCACGCCAGCCCCACGGTGAGTTGAGCGCCACGAGTACGGCGTAGCCCACGAGTCCCACCACCGCGACTGGCGCGCCGAAGATGTAGGACTGGGGCGAGGACGTGACGGTGTCACAGTTGAACAGACCAGTCGTCGAACAGGCGAGGAACTTGTTGCCCTCGAAGTGTGTGAACGTGAGGTACGCGGCGATGCCCAAGCCAATGAGGCTCAGCGCGAACGTCGAGTAGACGACCGTCCGTGAGACCTCGCTGGCTCGTCGGCTCACTTGATGCCGAGAGCTTTCTTCGCCGCGATCACGCCGGGGCTCGCGCAGACGGTGCTCGGCTGGTTCTTGGTGAGCACGCAGTAGGCCGCGGTCTCGTAGTTCGCCGTAGCGACGATCGCCGCGGTCACTGGGTTCGTCGGGTCGGTGAGTCCGGCCGCGATCGTGTCACGCGTGACGCCGGCGAGGAGCTGCGGGGTGTAGCTCGCGCCCGAGATCAGGTACTTGTTGCCGATCGAGACGAAGGGAATCGAGTAGTTCTGCTGGGAGGTCATGCCCGGGATGTACTTGGACGTGTCGTACTTCTGGAAGTCCGCCGCCTCAGTCTTGGACGGGCTCTGGAGCGTGGAGTAGAAGTTCGTCGCGTTGTCCCAGACGTTGGTGTACTGCTCGACCGACCTGAAGGCGAGGTACTTGGACTTGTAGTGAGCCTTTACAAAGGTGAAGGTCGGAGTCCCGGGGTAGGCCTCGCCGGGCTTGGTCGAGCTAATCATGTCACCCAGCCCGCTAAAGGTGCCGAATCGGCTGAGGGCCACGATGGTCGGCCACCGCTCGGCCGCGCAAAAGGGGCAGTACTCGGCGCCGAGGTAGAAGACCTCGGGCAGCGTGGCGGTTCCCGATTTGGCGGTCAGAGCCGGCTGGCCCTTCACGGGGATCGGCGGGGAGATCGGCACGGCCGGCGACTTCACGCCCACGGTGTTGAAGACCGAGGCGGGGACGTGGGAGACCTCGTTGACCACGGTCGCACTCGTCGCCTGATAGGCGGTGCCCCCGGTCGTCGAGGAACCGGTGACCACCTTGATGATGACGAGCGCCGCCACGACCACGACGACGAGACCGACGGCGACCCAGGTGAAGAGTCCAGCCGGTCGACCGGTGTTCACGGGGGCGGGGGTCCGCTTGGTGGGAGGTTTCTTGGCCACGATGCTCCTTCGCACGACTACCGCCCAAACTTAGTGGACGTGCGGACCCGCTCGGCCAGCGAGGTCCTGGTGGGTAGGTTGGGACCGTGAGCGACGTCCTGATCCCACGACCAGCCTCGACGATCATGCCGCTTCGCGACACGGTGGACGGCGTCGAGGTCTTGCTCGTGCGACGCAACTTGAACAGCGACTTTGTGGGTGGCGCCTACGTCTTTCCCGGGGGCGCGGTCGACGCCGAGGACAGCGCCCTCGCGGGCCGGGTGATCGGCCCCGACGATCGGATCGCTTCTGAGCGGCTCGGACTGACCACGGGGGGCCTCGCCTACTACGTCGCGGCGCTGCGCGAGTTGTTCGAGGAGGCTGGACTGCTGCTCGTGACCGGGCCGGGAGGTGCGACCTCGCCCACCGACGTCGCGACACTCGCACGCTGGCGCGACGATCTGAACGCCCGTCGCCGCACGTTTCAGGACCTGCTCGAGACCCTCGACCTCGCACTGGACCTGCGTTCCGTCGCCTACCTCTCGCACTGGGTGACCCCGGTCGGCCCACCGCGGCGCTTCGACACCCGGTTCTTCGTGGTCGAGGCGCCGAGTGACCAGGTCGCCGGTCACGACGAGAGCGAGACGGTGGCGCATCGCTGGATGCGTCCGCGCGACGCGCTCGCGGCGGCGGCGAGTGGTGCCATCACGATGATCCTGCCCACCATCCGCAACTTGGAATCGATCGCGGAGTTCGCCACCGTCGCGGATGTGCTCGCGTGGACGGCTTCGCCGCGCGACATCACCCGCGTCGAACCCCGCATGGTCGTTCGCGACGGCGAGACAGTGATCGTGCTGCCCGGCGACGACGGCTACGAGCTTCTCGACTGAACTGTCGACACCACGACCGACTCAGCTTGGTTTTCCGCCGCTTCGGTAGAGATGCCAGGCGGCGTGGCCGATCACCATCGGCGAAATTCGCACGATGAGCGCGACGAGTGCAGGGGTCAACGTGTGCGGTAACCGCTACGCCGGTCTCTGGAGGGCGCGCCCCGTGCGGTGGTTACCTCGAGGTTCGGGCTCGTCGTTCGGATTCATCGGCTCAGTCATCCCCGCCGTCGGCGAGCGGATCGTGTGGGGCGCCGTTGATTCAGACGGGCTCGATGGCTCGCGAGATCGCGTCGAGCAGGCGCGCGGAACACCCGAGGGCGCCCGCCGGTGGGGCGACGTCACGGAGGATGCGCGACGCGAGCTCGCTGAAGACGCCGTCGCCGTCCTCGCGCGAGACGACCGGCCGGCCCGCGTCGCCGCCGTGGGCCACGTCGCCGTGCAACGGGATCGAGGCGAGCAGCGGCACCTGCAACTGCTCGGCGAGCTCCGCGCCGCCACCGTCGCCGAAGATGGCGTGTCGCTCGCCGCAGGTGCACGTGAACGCGCTCATGTTCTCGATGACGCCGAGTACCCGGATGTTGGACTTGCGCGCGAAGTCCGCCGCCCGGGCGGCGATGCGCTGCGCCGCTTGATTCGGCGTGGTGACAATGAGCTGGCCCATAGCGGGCAGGAGCCGCGCGAGGGTCATCGCGATGTCGCCCGTGCCGGGCGGGGTGTCGATGAGGAGGTAGTCCACCCCTGACCAGTCGGCGTCCTCGATGAACTGGGCGACGGCCTTCTGGACGATGAGACCTCGCCAGAGCAGCGCCTGGTCCTCGTCGGCCAACAGCCCCATGGACAGTAATCGGATCTCGCCGGCGCCGACGGGTCGCACGAGGGGCTGCATCTTGCCAGCGACAGCCTGGACATCGCCATCGATGTCGAGGAGCCGGGCGAGCGAGAACCCCCACACGTCGGCGTCGAGGACCCCCACCGAGAGCCCCGTCAAGGCGAGGGCCGTGGCGAGGTTGGCCGTCACGGACGACTTGCCCACACCACCCTTGCCCGAGGCGATGGCGAGCACCGGTGTCGTCGGGGCCAGTGAGGTCGTCGGGGCGCGACCCTGGGCCGCCTTGCGAGCGGCGGTCATGGCGGTGCGCTTCTCCTCGTTGGACATGACCTCGATCACGAGACGAACACCCCGTACCCCGTCGAGGCTCACCACCGCTTCGCGGATGTCCCGTTCGATCTGGGTTCGCAGGGGACACCCGGTCGTCGTGAGGGCCACGGTCACCACAACGTCCTGGTCGTCGACCTCGACGGCTCGAACCATGCCCAATTCGACGACCGAGACCCCGAGTTCTGGGTCATAGACGTGGGTGAGGCGATCATTGACCGCGGCGACGAGGTTCACAATGGGACGTTACCGGGGCGGCTGCGGTATCGCTCGGGCGAGGACCCCGCTACCATGAGTGACGTCCGCAACTGAAGGAGCCTCATGACCGACGTCATCACCACGGGCACCGACGCCACCGTCGCCGAGCCCATCACCCTGACCGCCACCGCCGCGTCCAAGGTCGCTGAGTTGATCGCTGCTGAAGGCGTCGAAGAGGCGCTCGCGCTTCGCATCGCCGTCAAGTCCGGCGGCTGCTCGGGCTTCCAGTACGACATGTACTTCGACTCCGAGATCGCCGGCGACGACGTCGTACGCGATTTCGACGGCGTGAAGGTCGTCGTCGACGGTGCGAGCGCGGAGTTGCTCACCGGGGCGACACTCGACTTTACCGACGGACTCCAGGGCGCGGGCTTCCACATCTCGAACCCCAACGCCACGCGCACCTGCGGGTGCGGCAACTCCTTCAGTTGATCGGCGAACTCCGTGTCCACTCCCGTAGGGCCCTACTCACCGTGGCGTCGTGCCGGTGACCTCGTCGTGATCTCGGGCCAGCTCGGCCTCCTGCCCGGACACGACTCGCCGACCATGGCCGACCCGTCCGCCGCCGGCCAGCTGCGCCAGGCGCTCGAGAACGCCCGCGAGGTCCTCGCCGAGGCGGGCGCTACCCTCGACCAAGTCGTCAAGGCGACGCTGTTCCTGCTCGACATGGATGACTTCGGTCCCTGCAACGAGGTCTGGGTCGAGGCCTTCACGGTTCCACGTCCGACTCGTTCGGCGGTCGCGGTGGCCCAGCTGCCGCTCGGCGCCCGTGCCGAGGTTGAGCTCTGGGCCTACGCCCCCACGCATTAGTCGTCGCCGTCGCCCCGTTCGCTGTCGGCGCCGAACTTGTAGCCAACCGAGCGCACCGTCTGGATCAGGTGGGCGTGCTCCTCACCGAGTTTCGCGCGTAGTCGACGCACGTGGACGTCCACGGTCCGCGCGCCACCGTAGTACTCGTAACCCCAGACGCGACTGAGCAGGGTCTCGCGCGTGAAGACCCGTTGGGGGTTGGTGGCGAGGAACCGGAGCAGTTCGTACTCCATGTAGGTCAGGTCCATCACGCGTCCAGCGATCGTGGCCTGATAGGTCTCGAGATTCATGACCAGTCCACCCTGCTCGATGTGGGCGGCGACGTTCTCGTTGCCGGCCCGGCGCAGCCGATGGCGCAGCCGGGTCGACAGCTCGCTCACGTCGAAGGGGCCCACGACGAAGTCGTCGAAGAGGTCCTCGCGAAACGTCAGGTCGTCGAGCTGGTAGTGGTCCACAAGTAGGATGATCGGCCCGACCGGACGGTCCCGGTGGCGAAGCTGGCGACAGAGG
>JAJZSM010000092.1 GCA_021849765.1 Actinomycetes bacterium
AACCACGACGACCGTTCGACCATCGCATCCACACCCACGACGACCCGTGCGTCGGCGGCGACAAGGAATCCGCGCTCCGCCAGGGCCGCCAACAGCGCCCCCTGATTCGTCACGCCGAGTGTGTTCGAACGGTCGACAACCTGATACGCGAGGAATGACAGGGCACGCTCGGCCGTGACCGCCGCGTTCTTCTGGCGCAGGCTGCCGGCAGCGGCGTTGCGGGGATTGGCGAACTCGCGCTCGGCGCGTTCGCGCTGCACGCGGTTCAGCTCGAGGAACGCCGCCTTGGTGAGAAAGACCTCACCGCGCACGTCCAGCGCACCCCTCAGCGCACCGATGGTGGCCGGAACGCTCGCCACGTTGCGCACGTTGGCCGTCACATCTTCGCCGGAGTGCCCGTCGCCGCGGGTCGCCGCCCAGGCGAGCCGACCGCCGTCGTAGTGGATCGACAGCGCCAGTCCGTCGATCTTGGGCTCGACCGCGAAGGCGATAGCCGCCGGGTCGAGGTCAAGGGCGCGCGACACCCGTTCGGCCCACGCCCGCAGCTCGGACTCGTCAAAGACATTGTCCAGGCTGAGCATCGCCTCGCTGTGTCGAATAGACGGGAACGTGCTGTCAGGCGGAGCGCCGACCGTCTGGCTCGGTGAGCTCGACACGACCAGGGCCGGGTCCTCCTGTTCGAGGCGACGCAGTTCGCGCACGAGCTCGTCGTAGTCGGCATCGGGGATGAGCGGCGAATCGTGCACGAAGTAAGCCTTGTTATGCACCGCGATCTGCGAGCGCAACCACGCCACACGCTCAGCCGAAGCGCTCACGACCGGGCCACGACCGCCGCGCCACGCACGACCTCGGGGTCATCGAACGCGTAGAAGACGACCGACTGGCCCGGCGCGACCGGACGGATCGGCTCATCGAACTCGACCGACCAGTGGCCCGGCCCGCGAAGCACGGCCCGACGCGCGACGCCGTGCGCACTCGCCTGGACCCAGACGTACTCGCCCCCGGCGAGCGCCGTGTCAGTCGTGCTCATCGAGCCGGCGTCCAGTGGCACGGTGGTGACCATGACCTCCTCGAGCCGGCCCACGTCCACGCGTCCGGCCGCCAGGTCCACGTTGGTCACGTACCGGCGCTCACCGTCGCGACCCGGGGCGACGCCGCGGCGCTGCCCGACGGTGACCAACTCGGCCACGTCCACGCTTCCGAGGACGTCACCAGTCGAACGATCCACGACGGTGGCGGCCGTTACCGGGATGCGACTTCGCAGGAAGACCTCGCGACCACGCGACGCCTCGATGAAGCAGACATCTTGGCTGTCGGGCTTGTTCCACGTGCGAAGCCCCAAGCGTTCGGCTTCGTGACGAACTGCGTCCTTGGTCATCGTGCCGATCGGCAGTTGCAGTCGTGCCAACTGCGCGGCGCCCAGATAACCCAGCACGTAACTCTGATCCTTCGCCGGGTCGGCGCCGCGCGCGAGGGCGGGCCGACCGGCCCGTTCCACGACCCGAGCGTGGTGGCCCGTAGCCACCGCGTCAAAGCCCAGCCGGTTCGCCCGCTCGATTAACAGATCGAACTTGATGTGCCGGTTGCACTCGATGCAGGGGTTCGGCGTCAGGCCCGCAGCGTGACCGGCGACGAAGGGTGCGACGACGTGACGTTCGAACTCCTCGGTGTAGTTAAAGACGTGGTGGTCGATGTCCAGGACCTGCGCGACGCGTCGCGCGTCATCGACGTCAGCCACCGAGCAGCAACCCGAATCCGAGGCCCCACCCCACAGTTTCAAGGTCGCTCCGACCACGTCGTGTCCGGCGTCGCGCAGCAGTCCGGCGGCGACCGACGAATCGACCCCGCCACTCATCGCTACGAGAACTCTCACGGGACCAGTCTGCCAGTCGAACCCCGGCCGCCGTTCAGTGGAGCTGGTGCACGATCCGCGCCAGGATTGCGATGACCGCGTCCACGTCCTCGGCGGTCGTCTCGGTGCCCATGGAGAACCGCAGCGATCCCCGGGCCCTGTCCGCGCTCACGCCCATGGCCTCCAGCACGTGACTGGCCTGGCTCGCGCCGCTCGAGCAGCTCGCCGCCGCCGACGCGTAAACGCCCGCCTGATCGAGCAGGAAGAGCAGTTCGTCACTGGCGAGTCCCTCGAACGTCGCGTGCACCGTTCCCGCGACGCGCAACGCCCCCACGCTCGTGACCGTACAGCCGGGTAGCAGTGACAGGGCGTTGACCATCGTCGCCTGCAGCACCTCGACGCGCTCGTTGACCTCGTCGAGCTCGCGAGCGGTCGCTCGCAACGCGGCGGCGAGCCCGACGGCCGCCGCGACGTCCACGGTCCCCCCGCGGTGACCCTGCTCCTGGCCGCCGCCGGGGACCAGCGCGTCGAAAGCGACGCCCCCTCGAACGACAAGGGCCCCCGCGTTCACCGGCCCGCCCAGCTTGTGCGCGCACAACGAGACCATGTCAACCGAGGCAGTCACCGTCGGCAGATACAGCCACGGCGCCGCAGCTACCGCGTCGGTGTGCACGACGGACCCACCGTCGTAGCCGCCGTGGGCGATCGCCGAGACGCCGTCGAGCGGCTGACGCACGCCGGTCTCGTTGTTGGCCGCCATCACGCTGACGATGGCGGTGTCGGGCCCGATGGCCTCGCGCAGCGACTCGAGGTCAACGACCCCGTCGGCGTCGACCTCGACGTAGCGCACCGAGACGCTCGGGAAGTCCCGCGCCATCATCGCCGCTGCGTCGAGCACGGCGTGGTGTTCGACTCGAGAGACGACGATGGAGGTCGAGTCGTGGTGACGGCGGTGGTAGTTCGCCACGCCCGCGACCGCCAGTTGACACGACTCGGTGCCGCCGCCGGTGAAGACGACGCCTCCCGCCTCGGCACCGACGAACTCGGCGACGACGTCGCGGGCCTCCTCGACGGCCCGACGGGCCACGCGCGCCGCGCGGTGGCTACCCGAGGGGTTACCGACGACGCCGTGCTGCCACGGTTCCATCGCCGCGGCCACCTCGTCACGCCGCGGTGCCGACGCCGCGTGATCGAAGTAGTAGGTCGTCATCAGACCACGTAGAAGGACTTGATGTTGGTGAACTCCTTGATGCCGTAGGCCGAGAGCTCACGCCCGAAGCCGGAGTTCTTGGTACCGCCGAAGGGAAGCTCCGGCATGGAGGCGACGACCGAATTGGCAAAGACCACGCCGACGTCCAAGCCGGCGATGGCCGCATCGATCTCGGCGTCGTCAGTCGACCAGATCGACCCGCCGAGCCCCCACGGCGTGGCGTTCGCGTAGGCGATTGCGGCCTCGAGGTCGTTCGCGACGTGCACTACGGCGACCGGACCGAAGAGCTCCTCACTCGCGGCCCGTGAACCACTCGGCACGTCGCTCAAGACCGTGGCGGGATAGAAGAACCCCTCGCGGTCCATCGGTGCACCACCCGTATGAAGGACCGCGCCGGCCTTCACCGACGAGGAGACCTGATCGGCCAGCTGGTTGAACTGCGACGCCGACACGATCGGGCCGAGCACGGTGGCGGGATCCATCGGGTCGCCGGTAGGTACCGCGGCCATTGCGTCGCTGAATCGACTGATGAACTCGTCGGCGCGCTCGCGCACCACGATGAACCGCTTGGACGCGATGCACGCCTGACCGTTGTTCTGCACGCGAGCGGTGACCGCATTGGGCACAGCGGCGTCGAGGTCGGCGTGGACCCCGACGATGAACGGGTCCGAGCCCCCGAGCTCGAGCACGCACTTCTTCAGGTGGGCACCGGCCAACGCCGCGACCGACCGACCGGCCCGCTCAGAACCGGTGAGCGTGACACCGGCGACGCGGGGATCGGCAATGATGCCTTCGATCGCGTCGACCTCGACGAAGAGGTTCGTCATGACGCCGGCGGGGAAGCCCGCGCGGGTGAACAGTTCCTCGATGTACAACGCGCTGCCGGGCACGTTCGGCGCGTGCTTGAGCAGCACGACGTTGCCGGCCATGATCGTCGGCACGCCAAAGCGGATCACTTGCCAGAGCGGGAAGTTCCAGGGCATGACTGCGAGGATCGGCCCGACGGGGTCGAAGCGCACGCCACTACGGCGCGCACTGGTGGCGATCGTCTCGGTCGCGAGGTACGTCTCAGCGTTATCGGCAAAATGGCGCATGGTCGAGGCACACTTGAACGCCTCCCCCTTAGCCGCGGCGAAGGTCTTGCCCATCTCGGTGGTCATCAGCGCCGCGATCACCGGGATCTCGCCCTCGATCAGTTCGGCGGCGCTGCGCATGAGCGCCGCGCGTTGGGCGATCGGCGTCTCGCGCCAGCGACGATAGGACTCCGCGGCGAGGTTCAGGCGGGCCTCGACCTGTTCGGTCGTGTGGGCGGGGTACTCGGCGATGCGCTCGCCCGTGGCGGGGTTCGTGGCAATGAATGGCATGGGTCTAGTCTGCCAGCAATCGCGCCTCACTCTTCGAGGCCGAGGCGAACTGCGCCCAGAAGGACGGCCGGGTCGCCGAGACGCCCACCACCACGGCGGCCATCACGACGGCGCCGATCCCGGTCACGGCGCGAACGCCCCACCACCTCGCGAGGGTCGCCTGGGCGACGGCGCCGAGCGGGTACGCGGCCGAGAGTGAAAGCGTGTACAGCGACAGGATCCGCGAACGCTCGCGCTCGGGCGCGTGCAGCTGCACCGATGTGATGAGGCCGGTCAGCGTGCCGACGTAGGCGGCGCCGAGCACGACGAGTGACGCCATCGCCCACGCGAGTGTCGGAGAGAGCGCGTAGAGCATCTCACTCACAACAGCCGCCGCGATCGAGAGGCGCAGCACGAACACCCTCGACGTCCGTCGCGCGAGACCCGGTAGGGTCATTGCCCCCACCACCGCACCTACCCCCTGTGCGGTGACCAGCCACGAGGTGCCGATCTTGCCCGCGCGCAGGACCTCGATGGCCATCGCGGGCACGAGGGCGATGAAGGGACTGACCGTGACCGCCACCACCGCCACGGCGATGATTGGGTACCGGCAGCCGTTGATTGACCACGCCCGCCTCGCGCCGTCGACGGTCTCGCCCCACAGGCGCACCGGTGCGTCGATCCGCTGTCGCGGCGTGCTGCGCACGAAGAGGAAGGCGACCGCGACGAAAAGGAAGGTTGCGGCGTTGATCGCGAAGCACCACCCCGGGGAACCGAACGTCAGCACGAGCGCCGCCAGCACCGGGCCGATGACGCGCCCGAGGTTGAACTGCGCCGAAGACAGTGACACCGCGGCGAGGACCTCGTGACGATCTACCAGGTCGGGCAAGAGCGACTGCCACGCCGGCCAGGCCGCCGCGCTCGCGAGACCCTCGAGGATCGCGAGGTAGCAGGCTGTCGAGGGCGCGAGGTGACCCGTGAGTTCGGCCGCGGCCAACGCCGCGGCGGCCAAGGTCATCACCACGTTATTGAGTTGGATCCATCGCTGGCGGTTCCATCGGTCGGCGACGAGCCCTCCGAGGGGCGAACCCACGAGGCTCGGCACCCACGCGGCGGCCGTGACCAGTCCCAGCCACAGGGTGTTGTGGGTCGTCTGGGTCAGATAGATCCCGAGCGCGACCGACTGCATCCAGGTGCCCGTCGACGACACGAATGACGCCGCGAGGGCGATCGAGAAACTGGGGTGTCGTAGCGGTGCGAGGGACGCGGACGACATGGACGTCCACGCTACCGGCCAGAGCCGGCCGCTCAGCCGCGCCGACGCCGCCGTGGCCGCAGCGCGAACCACCAGATCGACAGCACGGTCGCCACCACGCCGAGGACCCCGACGGTCGACCGTGCTCCCTTCGCGTTGCGCTCGTTCATGGACCCATGGTACCGACGAGGCCGGGGGCGTACGCCCCCGGCCTCGTCAAGACTGCGCTCAGTGTGAGGACTTAGTCCTGCTTGCTCGCTTCGACCGTGATCTCCAAGACAACCTTGTTGCCGACGACGAGGGCACCGTTCTCCAGCGCACCGTCGAAGTTGACATTGAAGTCGCGACGATCGATCTCGGCGACGGCCTCGAAGCCCGCGACCGTGACGCCCGGCGCCATGCCGGCACCCGAGCCCAGGAACTCGACGTCAAAGGTGACGGACTTGGTCACGCCACGGATGGTGAGGTCGGCCACCATCTCAATCTTGTCGTGGCCCTTGTCGGTGATCGTGGTTGAGTTCAGCGTCAAGGTCGGGTGGTTCTCGAGGTCGAGGAAGTCCGCGCTCTTGAGATGACCGTCACGCATGTCGTTGTCGGTCGTGATGCTCGCAGCCAGAACCGTCGCCTCAACCTTGGAAGTGGCAATCGAGTCACCAATGGTGATCGAACCGGTGAAGTCGCTGAAGTGCCCACGGACCTTGGCGGCGATCAGGTGGCGCGCGACGAAGCCGACGCTCGAGTGGGTGGGGTCAATGGTGTAAACACCGGGAGCGGGAAGGTTGCTCATTGTTTTCTCTCCTAGATACGAACACTGGTTTGTGTTGACACCAGTATAGTTG
>JAJZSM010000093.1 GCA_021849765.1 Actinomycetes bacterium
ACCGAGAAGGTTGGACTCGGGCACTGGTCGATTCATGAACTGCGCCACTCGTGCGCCTCGCTCATGTTCTCTATGGATGTTCCCCTGGAAGCGGTGGCCGATCAACTCGGCCACGCCTCGATCGGCGTCACCAAGGGCGTCTACGTGCACCTACTGCCGGGATCGAGAGCCAAGGCGGCCAAGGCGATGGAGGAGCTTCTGTACAAGGATTTCGTGCCCGTCACGTCACCACGGCCACGTCCCGCGGCTAGACAGTTGGCTAGACATCGTCTAGCCAACGATAATAAGGCACCCTTGATCAGGGCTTCAGTGGGCCGCCCGAGTCTCGATCTCGGCACCTTGGGATTAAAAGTCCCCTGCTCTTCCCGATGAGCTAGCGGCCCGATGGATGGAGATTCGCATTGAGTGATGCTCGACCCCCGGACCAATCAGGTTAGCCCATACGATTTACCCGCACTTGGTATGAAGTGGGTAAACACGCCGGTCCCGCTGCGGTTTTGGGGCGGCATCAACCGCCTACCTCGCTCGAGCTGGTTGGTCTACTGGATGTCATCGCGGCTGGCGCCGTGGCACAGCGAGGTGGGTGCTGGTTCCTGATGGTGGTGTCGAATGGGCAGGTGGTTCCGTCGCCGATCACGCGACGCGCATCTCTGCTGAAAGACTCGCTCGAGGCGTGACTAACCCGTCTGAGGCTTCAGGTTCCCGAGCGCCAATGACGGTCCGTGCCAATCTCCCGGTCGATTGGCCATCGGCCCGGATGACCCCACGAGCATCGAGCGAAACTCGCTTCCGAGATTGAATGCCTAGTCCACCGTCGTCGGCCGCGTTTCGTGCTCGATTGACGAGTTCACGGGGATTCGACATCGTGGAACGGTCGCGAAGACGGTTAGGAGACGTCCGTGAGTTGTGCGGAGAGTTCCCAGAGCCGGCGAGCGACGTCAGCGTCACGTGCCCGCTTGGCCGGGCGGCCGAGTGCGGGGTACCCACGCAAGTGCGGCCAGCGTTCGGGGCCGATGTAGGAGCCTCCGGGCACATCCATCGTCGCGCCGTAGAGCGTGGGGAGTGCCCCCATTCGATCGTTCTGGGCGACGAACTGGTTCGCGATGGTCATGACCGTGGCGAGCGCGGCGCTGCCCGTGTGCCGCTGGAGATTAGTCGCGGCGTAGCCGGGGTGGACGGCAATCGCCTTCACCGGCGAATCGCTCTCGCGCAGGCGGCGTTGGAGCTCTTGGACGAAGAGGAGATTGGCCAACTTCGACTGCGCGTACGCGCCCCAGCGTTTGTAGGGCCGGCGCTCCCAGTTGAGGTCATCGAGATCGATCCGACCCTGCCGGTGCGCCTCGGAGGAGACGACGACGATGCGACCTCGAATGCGCGGGAGTAGCAGGTTCACCAAGGCGAAGTGGCCGAGGTGGTTCGTTCCGACCTGCATCTCGAACCCGTCGGCCGTGCGCCGCATGGGAATCGCCATCACCCCGGCGTTCGTGATGAGGATGTCGATCGGCTCGGTGGTGCGCTCGGCGAAGGACCGAACGGACTCCAGGTTCGCGAGGTCGAGTTCGCGAACGCGCACGTCCCCGGTCATCGCTGACGCGGCCGCTACACCTTTGTTGATGTCGCGCACCGCCAGGGTCAGTGACGCCCCGACATCGGCTAGCGCCGCGGCTGCCCGTCGACCGATCCCGCTGTTGGCCCCCGTGATGACCACGTGTCGACCCCGAAGGTTGGGAAGATCCTTCTCGGTCCACTGGTTCGCTGGCACGAGTTGAAATCTAGGGCCAGAACGTCCCGCACGGATCGCCGCCGCGCTCGACGCATCGACGTCGTGTCGTTCCAGCGCCCGGTCAGCTCATCGTGGACAGGTCATCATCGGTTACCGGTTCATCCGTGGAATCGCAGGAGGGCCAAGCTGAGTGCGAGCGCGACGCCGGACCAGCAGAGGACCTTCAAACCGTGCTCGAGCGGCCGGAGCAGCGAGTCGCGGGTGATCGGCGAGGACGTGCCGTCGTGGCGCACGAGCACGCCTTCTACCGAGCGGACCCGTCGTCGTAGGTCTCGAGCGGGTGTCGAGAGGATCTGCTGGATCTTCGTGATGAGCGCACCGAAGACCGCCGCGACGACGGCCGCGATGTTGAGCGCGTCGTGCTGGGCGAAGTACGCCGTGAGGATCGGGAACGCCCCCCACGCGAGGATTAACACGAGGGGCGTGTGCAGGCGTCCGCCGAACAACTCCAAGTTGTACCCGAGGGCGAGGATGACCCCGGCGACGATAAAGACCCCGAGGTACGGGTTCACGACGAACATACCGACGACGCCCAATGTCACGGCCCCGCCCAGGCCGACGAGCGCCGCGGCGACCAGCTGGGTGGTGGGGATCGTCGTACCGAGGGGTCGGCCGTGGACCTCGTCGAGGGCGTGCGCACCGACGCCGACGGCGAGGAAGAAGGCGCCGAGCGTCGCCACGAGTTTCACCGCGTTCACCGGTCCGCTCAGGCAGGCGCCGATTGTCACGAGCGAGAGGTGAAGTGCCGTATAGGGCGGGTGCAGGACCGTCCACCACTGACGCACGCGGGTGCTGTGTAGGAAGCCCGGCTGGGCGTAGAAGGCGGGCCCATCCTCGGGTGGCTGGGTCGAAGCGTGGTCACGCATCGTCAACCAGCCCGGTAACCCGACATCACGACACCACCGCCCAGGCTCATCGAACGGCACTCGACGTGCTCGATTCCCGCCGAGCGCCAGGCGTCGATGGTCCAGGGGATCGAGTACGAGCGGTAGTGCAGGGAGATGTTCGGGCCGAGGAATCGCCCGACGTGCCACCAGGGCCTGCCGCCGCCGATGAAGCCGGCCACCGGGAGCACGGTCCTCGTATAGAGCCACCAGGCGACCCGCCAACCCGTCGAAGCGGGAACGGCGAACTCCAGACTGGCAAGTGCGCCGCCCGGTTTGACGACGCGGACTAGTTCGCGAAGCGTCGCGGCGGGGTCGTTCACGTAGCGAAGGAGGTACGTGAAGGTGAGCGCGTCGAAGGTCTCGTCACCAAACGGTAGTTGCTCACCACGGCCGAGCACGAGCGAGATCCGTTCACTCAATCCGGCGCGTTCGACGTTGCGCTGGCCCACGCGGATCATCTCCTCGCTCAGGTCCAGCCCGACGACGTGAGCCGTCGTCGCCCTGGCGAGACGCTTTGTAACCCCGCACGGCCCGCACGCGACGTCCAGAATCACGGCCGGGTTGGACCCGACAACCCGATCGACCATCGCCGATCGCCACCGGCGGTCCTGACCCAGTGACAACACCGCGGCCAACGCGTCGTAACGCCCGGGTAGCGGCGCGAAGAGCGCTCGGGCGAACTCATTGGGGGCGCTCCGGTAGTTTCGCAACGATCGATCGCCGCGCCTCACGGGGACGGCACCCAGGCGCGTGTCGTCACCGTCGGACCGGGGGTGTCGACGCAGCGTTGCACGGTGTCGGGTCGTCGAACAATCGGACCTCCCTTGCGCGGAGCCCGGCGCTTCGTTACCGCGTCGCCGGACGCCATCACTAAACCTCAATGCTAGGTGTAGGGGTGAAACGTGGTGTCGTCCAGGGTGGCACGACGTTGCCCGGGGTGGGGAATTTCGGTGATCGGCTTTCGGGAGATCCCATGATTCTCGTTAGGAAGGAGGAGCACCGCCGGGTTTTGGGGTGCGGCGCGACCGTCGAAATCGAGAGACCTCGTGTTCGACGGTCGCGGACATGGTGACGAAGGCGGCGGCCGACGGTTAATGCGAGTGGCGCCAGCGCAGGTGGTGCAGATGCCGCGTGGCCGGTGGCGGGTGCACGACACCGTTGGCGAACACGGTCTCGTCGATCCTGCGCATGGTGGGCAGTCCCGGCAGCACCGCCACGGTAACCGACACGCCAATGAGGGCGAGACCCGTGCGAAGCCCGGTCCAGTGGATGAGCACGGTCATGAGTAGCGACCCGAGGGCCATGCCCGCGACCTCGCCGCCCTCGAGCGCGCCGAGGACGCGACCGAGTTTGTCGTTGGGCACGATGTGCTGGAGGATGGTGATGGCGTTCACGTCCACGACCGAGTTGGCCGCGCCGATGAGCCACATAGAGAGCAGCGCCGCGCCGAGCGTCGGCACGACGGCGATGATGACGAGCGGCGCCGCCCACACGATGACGCCGAGGGCGAAGTCCGTCGCGAGATGCGCCCGCTCCATGAGCATGAGCGCGATGAAGCCGCCAACGAGACCGCCGATGCCGAGGAGTGACTCCATGAATCCGAGTCCCGAGCTGCCGATGTGCAGCAGTTTGAGGGCGATCGCCACCGTGAAGACCGCCGACGCTCCCGCCACTACGCACTGCAAGACGTAGAGCACGACGAGCGTGAGCACGTTGCGGTCGTGTCCGATCAACCGGAACCCCTGGATTGCCCGGGTGAGGAAGCTCTGGGCGCGCGACTCGGTGTCGGGCGGCTGGCTGAGCAGGGCGATGACCTCGGGTGAGCGCTCGGCGTCAGATGGGGCGCGCATGGAGAAGACGAGCAGCGCCGACCAGACGAAGGTGGCCGCGTCGAAGGCGAAGGCGACGGCCACGTTCGCCACCGCGAGCATGAAGCCCGCGAGCGCGGGACCGGCGAAGAAGCCGACGCTCTCGATGGTGCTCGAGACGACGTTCGCGCCCGCGATCTCGTCGTGGTTGCGCGCGAGCTTGGGCAGGATCGAGGCCTGCGAGGGGCGAAAGGCGGTGCCCGCGATACCCACCAGCACGACGAGGGCGTAGACATACCACTTCGAGCCGTGCAGGGCGACGAGTACGGCGGCGATCGCCACGAGCACCAGTCGTACCAGGTCTGAGGCGACCATGATGAGTCGCCGGTCGTACTGGTCGGCCAACGTCGACGTGAACGGTGCCACGGACGCGATGGCGATGTAACGCACGACCGCGAGCACGCCGACAGCGGTCGCGCCACCACTGCGGTAGACGTAGACCACCGCGCTGAGCGAGAAGACGCCGTCACCGATGAGTGAGACCCCAAAGGCGAGGAAGATCCGCCGCAGGGCGGGGTTGGCAAAGACGTTCGCCATCGCGGTCTTGGACGAGCGCAACTCGTCGCGCACCTGGCTCATCGATTACCTCTCACGTGGTCTGGTGGCGTTGCCAGCGCGACGTACTCGCAGCGGGCACCGACGACCTCTCGTCGGTGTCCGCTGCGACCCGTCATGCGCGGGTACAACGTACGGCGTCAGACGAGGGCGCGAGCAGCGAGTGACTCGAAGTGTTCGTAGAGGCGCGGGTCGCCGTATCGATCGCGGATGAATTGGGCGTGCGCGCTCACCCTGCCCCACATCCCCTCGACCCAGAACAGGTCGCTGAGTAGATCCCAGGCGAGCACGTTGTGCTTGACGAGGGTGCCCGCGGTCTCACCAAACATGAGTACCTTGCGCACGGCTTCACTCTCGACCGAGCCGTCATCGGGATTGAAATCGTCGGCGTAGATCTCGGCCAATGCCGCGCTGAGTCCGAGCTCGGTGGTCCAGCGAACGAGCTCCATGAAGATCGTCGCGTCCTCGTGCGTCACTCCCATAACTTCCCCCCTTGACGGGTCATGATGCGCCACTTGTCTAGTGACTGGAATGCACGCCCCGCTGAGTGCACACCATAGGGAGGAACGAGCTACGCAGCTCGGCTGAATGTTGAGAGGATTCTTTGTGTTGACTGGCTCGACCGGCCAATGAGGCTGAAGAGTGGATCTGGCACACAGCGTTAGGCTCTCCGAGTGACCCCAGCGGACCAGTCTCGTATCCAGAACGCCGCAATCGCGCAACGGGTTATGACACCCGAAGACGCGGCTCAGTTCATCCGACCAGGTGACAACGTCGGCATGAGCGGCTTCACGGGAGCGGGCTACCCGAAGGAGGTGCCCGGTGCGCTGGTGCGACGTGTCGAGGAGGCCACCGCCCGCGGTGACCGCTTCGCGGTGAGTGTGTGGACCGGCGCGTCGACGGCCCCCGAACTCGACGGGGCGCTCGCGGCCGTCGACGCCATCGACCTGCGCATGCCCTATCAGTCGGACCCGGTCAGTCGCGCGAAGATCAACGCCGGTCTGGTGGACTACCTGGACCTGCACCTCTCCCACGTCGCCCAGATGGTGTGGGAGGGCGCCTTCGGGCACCTCGACGTCGCCGTAGTCGAGGTGGCCGGCGTCACCGCCGAGGGCGAGCTCATCCCGTCGTCCTCGGTCGGCAACAACAAGACGTGGATCGACCAGGCCGACCGGGTCATCCTCGAGGTGAACGCCTGGCAGCCCGCGGCCTTTGAGGGGATGCACGACGTCTACTACGGCACCGCGCTGCCGCCCCATCGCAAGCCCATCCAGATCGTCTCGGCCTCGGACCGCATCGGCGTCCCCTACCTGCACTGCCCGCCCGAGAAGATCGTGGCCGTCGTGGAGACCAACGCGCCGGACCGCAACACCGTCTTCAAGCCGGTCG
>JAJZSM010000094.1 GCA_021849765.1 Actinomycetes bacterium
CTCAACGACGCCATTCGGAGCATCCCTGGGGTGACCGAAGTCGAGACATTTCTGTATTTGAAACTTTCAAAGCAGACCTACACATGGGGGACGAAGTGACGTTGCACGAAATCATCTCTGACGGCATCGCCGTCAACGATCCGAAACACAAGAGCCATGCGTACTCCGAGCGTGCCCGGCGCAATCTGTGGTTGCAGATGTCGCGGATGGGCGCGTACTCGGAGTCCAATGAAGTGCCGATCATCGTGCGCGGTGAAGGTACGCGTGTCTACGACGCCAACGACGTCGAGTACTTCGACGGCCTGTCGGGCCTCTTCACTAACGCGCTCGGTCACGGGCGTGCCGACATCGCCGACGCGGCCGCCGCGCAGATGAAGGAGTTGACGTTCTTCCCGCTGTGGACGTACGCGCACCCTGCGGCCATCGAATTGGCCGAGAAGCTGGCGAGCCTGGCCCCCGGCGACCTCAATCGAGTCTTCTTCACCACTGGTGGAGGCGAAGCGGTCGAGAGCGCCTGGAAGCTGGCCCGTCAGTACCACCGCCTACGCGGCGAGACCGACCGCTACAAGGTGATCAGCCGCGACATCGCCTACCACGGCACCACCATGGGCGCGCTGACCATCACGTCCCTCGAGAGCTATCGCACGCCATTCGAGCCGCTGGTCCCCGGCGCCGTCAAGGTCCCGCCGACCAACTTCTATCGGGCGACCGAGCACGCCGACGACCTCGTGGCCTTCGGTCTGTGGTCGGCCGAGCAGATCGAGGAAGCAATCTTGCGCGAGGGGCCCGAAACGATCGCGGCCGTGTTCCTCGAGCCGGTCCAGAACGCCGGTGGCTGCTTCACGCCACCCCCGGGGTACTGGCAGAAGGTTCGAGAGATCTGCGACAAGTACGGCGTCCTGCTCGTCTCTGACGAGGTGATTTGCGCCTTCGGACGAATCGGTACGTGGTTCGGTGGCCAGAAGTACGACTACGTGCCCGACATCATCACCGCGGCCAAGGGCATCACGGCGGGCTACGCACCACTCGGCGCGATGATTGTCTCCGATCGGATCGCCGAGCCCTTCCAGCACGACGACACGGCCTTCCAGCACGGCTTCACCTGGGCGGGCCACCCGCTCTCGTGCGCAGTGGCGCTCAAGAGCATCTCGATCATCGAGAACGAGCACGTCATCGAGAACGTCCAGGCGAACCAGGAGTACTTCCACGAGAGCCTGCTCGCGCTGCGTGACATCCCGATCGTCGGCGACGTGCGCGGGACTGGCTACTTCTGGGGCGTTGAGCTCGTAAAGGACCAAGAGACGAAGTTGGGTTGGTCCGGCGACGAAGCCGAACGACTTCTGCGCGGCTACGTCTCGCCCGAGATGTTCCGACGCGGGTTGATCTGCCGGTCGGACGACCGCGGTGACCCCGTTGTGCAGCTCGCGCCACCGCTCATCTCCACGCGCGAAGATATCGACTTCATGGTCGGCGTGCTTCGCGAGGTCTTCACTGGAGCGGCCAAGCGGATTCTCTGATGCGACCGCCAGCTTCGCTCTGGTGGTCCACGATGCAAGAGGACGTGGTCGCACGACCGACCTTGAACGCACACGCGGACGTGGACGTCGCGATCGTCGGCGGCGGCTTCACGGGCCTCTGGACGGCCCGGGAAGTCCTTCGCCGTGATCCGAGTCTGCGCGTGCTCGTCATCGAAAAGTCGGTCTGCGGCTTTGGGGCGTCGGGGCGTAACGGCGGTTGGGCCTCGGCCCTCTACCCCCAGAGCGCGACCGCCGTTCGAAACGCCTACGGCGCCGACGCAGCGACACACCTTCGACAGACGTTGGAACGGGCGGTGGATGACCTCGGAGCGGCGGCTGCGGCCGACGGCATCGACGCCGACTTCGTACGCGGTGGCACCCTGGTGTTCGCGCGTGGCGAGGTCCAAGCGTCGCGCCTGCGCGCCGAGGTTGACGAGCTGCACGCCAACGGCGTGACTGATGTGCGGTGGCTCGACGAGACCGAGGCGCGCGAACGCGGTGTGGTCGATCACGCGCGCGGCGCGTTGTTCACTCCCCACTGCGCACGGCTCCACCCCGCGAAACTGGTCCGGGGACTCGCCCGCGCGGTCGAACGCGCCGGTGCGACCATCGTCGAAGGTACGGCAGTCACCCGGATCATGGGAGGAGACGCCCGTCGGCGCGCCACCGTCGTCACGACGAACGGCTCGGTGCACGCCACCTACGTCGTGCGCGCCACCGAGGGCTACACGCCGACCTTGCCGGGCGAGCGCCGCACAGTCGTACCGCTCTACTCGCTGATGATTGCTACCGAACCCCTGCCCCGCTCGTTCTGGGACGAGGTCGGCCTGCGCAACTTCGAGACCTTCGCGGACGGGCGACACCTCGTCATATACGGCCAGCGAACCGCCGACGACCGAATCGCCTTCGGCGGGCGCGGTGCGCCGTATCACTTCGGCTCGACGGTCGAAGCACGTTTCGATCAGAGCTCGAAGGTCTTCTCGCTGCTTGAGACGACCTTGCGTGGTCTGTTCCCGTCACTGCCCGGGTCGATCACCCACCGCTGGGGTGGCCCCCTCGCGATGCCGCGCGATCACGAGCCCGCCGTGCGACTCGACCGCAATACGGGTCTGGCGAGCGTCGGGGGTTACACGGGCGACGGCGTCGTGCTCAGCCGCGTCGCAGCGAGCGCAATGGCGGACCTGATCGTGGAGCCCGAAGCCGAGACTGAGTTCACGCGCCTACCCTTCGTCGAGCACCGGTCTCGACCCTGGGAGTACGAACCGCTGCGCTGGGTTGGCATCAACGCCGGGCTGGGCGCCGCGACGTGGGCCGACCACCACGAGCGCCGACACGACACGCCCAGCCGCGCGAGCCGGTGGGTCGAGCGTTTGATGGGTTGAGTCAGTGCAGGATGTTCACCGCGCGAGCGGCGACCACTGCAATGGTGACCAGTGACACGATCGATTCAGAGGCGAAAAGGGCCTTCGCACGCGCGCTAAGGGGCATCGCGTCCGCGGGGGCGAAGCTCGTGCCGTTGGCGAAGGACGTGTAGAGGTAGTCCGTGAAGCGCGGGTACCAGTCGGGGGGCGCGAGGTGGGGGTTCTCCATCTGGGGGAACTGGATGTCCGGCCACGCGGTGGTGTTGCCCGCGCGACGGTGCGGGCCGCCGCGGTCGATCTCCCAGAACCACAGCCCGTAGATGACGACGTTGGTAATCCAGATGGCGATGGCCGAGTACACCAGTTCACGACCTTGGGTGACGTTGCTCGTGAGCAGATGGCGCACGAGCAGGGCCATCGACACCACGTTGGCCGCGCTGATGAGCGCGATGAGGATGATCGTCAGGTGGCGCACGACCGGGGACTCGTTGGGGTGCCGGTGTCGTCGCAGTGAGAGCGGTACGAGCGGCAGGACGATCAGCGTCGGGACCAGCCACCGAGGACCGATGACCAACCGACTGGGCAGTATCACGTAGAGCGCGACGCACACGACGAGCGCCAGGGACGCGGGCCAACGTGGTTCGGGGTGGACGTCGCTCACGCCCGAAGACTAACTGAGTCGGATCTGACCCAGTGCCGCGACATTCTTCGGTGCGAGCAGCGACGGTATCGACGACGACGAGCCGAACAGCTTCTTCAGGATCGACTTCGTGACCGGCAGCACGTCCTTGGCCGGGGGCGCGACGATCATGGCCGGCCGGTTGTAGGAGAGCACTGACACGGTGATCGCCGCGGTGGAGCGCTTCGAGGTGACCGTGAGTCCGAGCCCTGTCAACTCGCCCTGACTGCCCACCGAGATGCTGAAATCGACGGTCGCGAGCGTGGGCAGCGTCACGGGCAGCCCCGCCGGTGCGCGAATCGTCGTGTGATCGCGGTAGAAGTTGTACGTGGTGACCGAGTCCGAGGTGGTGACGGTCTTACGGGTGTACCCCGAGATCAAGGCGATGTCGGGTTTGGTCATCTCCAAGGAATACCCGTAGAGCGACGGCGTCTTCATCGGCGTGGACACCCACGAGCGTCCGATGATCGACTGGAGGTTGGAGAGGCCGGCGTAGAGGTGACGATTCACCAGTCGCAGGTCAGCGTTGATCGAGGAGAAGGCAAAGGGCACCTGCACTGTGGCGTCGACGCTGTTGGTCACGAAATTGACGTGCACATCGGCGTTCACCGAATAGGCCCGCCCGGTCGTGATCGCCACGGCGAGGTCGGCCGACTTGGGCGGGTACCCATTGAGCGCAAGTGCGTCGGTGTTATTCGAGCCCGGATTCGTGTCGGTGGCGGCGACGACGATACCCATCACCGTCAGCGCAAATGCGACCACGACCAGCGCGATTGCGCCCGCCCGCTTTGAAAGTGCCATGCGTCCACCCTAGTGAGCCACGCGTACCGCGACAGCGCTCACGCCGTGCCGAGCAGCTCGATGAAGAGTTCGTGGGCGATGTTGCGCCCGCTCGCGATGAAGCCAATGCGCGAGGTCGCGTCGCCGACCACGTCCGACGTGATCGCGGCGTAGGCCGTGGTGGCCGAACCCTCCATCACGAGTCCCGAATTCTCCGCGACCTCGCGGACCCCATGGCGGATCGCGACCTCGGGAACGAGTACCAGGGGCACGCCGTAGCGGGCGATGAGCTCATTGGTCACCGCGCCATCGTCACCGCCTCCCGCCAGTCCGTCCGCGATCGTCTCGTGGTGCACGACCTCCTCCATCGGAGTGCCCCGCAGCACGTGGTACATCGCGGCGCTCTCCTCGGGCTGGACGCCGGTGATACGCACGTCGCCCCGGCCGTGGGCTTCGCGCGACAAGAGGATGCCCGCGATCAGTCCACCGCCGCCCACCGGTACGACGAGGTGCTCGAGGTCGGGGACCTGTTCGATGAGCTCGTCGAAGACCGTCGCCTGTCCCGCGATGACGCTGGTGTCGTTGAACGGTGAGATGTAGCGGATGCCCCGATGGCTGGCCAGCTCGAGCGCGTGGGCCTGGGCCTCGTCGTAGCTCGAACCCACCTGGATCAGTTCGATGTCGTAGCGACGAAGTTTCTGCACCTTCGCGATCGAGGCGTTCGCTGGCACGACGACGGTGGCGGGCACGCCAAGCAGCATCGACGCGTGAGCGATGCCGAGGCCGTGATTACCGGCCGACGACGTGATGACCGCGCCTGACGGGTCCTCGCGGTGCGCCGCGTCGATCGCACTGAGCGCCCCTCGCACCTTGAACGAACCGGTGACCTGCAGTCCCTCCAGCTTCGCGGTCACGAGACGGTCGCGCATGTTGAGCGTCACGGCCGGAGTGGGGTCGAGATAGCGAGCGATGACCGCGCGTGCGGTCTCCAGCTGATCGGGTGTCGGCGCCGCGACGTGTCGAATCATGGGGGAACCTCCGCGTTCACCTTAGTTGGGGTGGTTCGTCTGGTTCAGTTCCCCACGGGTAAGGTCGGCCCGTGCACTCGGTACTCGACGTAGTGGTCCTGTCATCGGTCGCCTACGTCGGCACAATGTTCGACAACTACTTCGCCTTCGTCGCGCAGCTCCTCGTCACCGAGCCCACGCGTTACCGCCGGGTATCAATCGCCCAGGCCGTCGGAGTCACCGCCCTGGTCATCGTGGCCGCGGCGGTCGGCTCGGCGCTGACCGCCGTGCCGGCCCAGTGGACCGGCCTGTTCTGTCTCGCACCGTGGTCGATGGCGTGGTTCCGGTGGCGCCACCGCGACGCGCGCGCCACCACGACGTATCGACGAGGCGCAATCACCACCGCCGCGGTCACGATCGCTCTCGGTGGCGACAACCTCGGCGTGTGGATCCCCTTGCTGCGCGCCGATGGCGTCGTCGACGGGATCCTCACCGTCTTCGTATTCGCGTTTTTCGAAGTTCTGTTCTTGCTCAGTGCGCGGGCCCTGACCCGTCACCCGGGCGTCAGCACCGTCGGCGAGACCACTGCCCGACGGCTTGTTCCCTGGATCTACGTCGCCTTGGGGATACTCATCCTCGTGGAGAGCGGGTTGCTCTAACCTCGGCGACCGGGGCCGACCGCTAGCGTCGGAGCCGTGTCAACGACGACCGCCAACCAGACGCTCAACCGGTTGACCGTCATCGTCGCGTTGCAGTGGATGGGCGCCACACTCGGCCTACCGTTACTCCCCCTCTTCCTCGAGCATCGCGGAGGAACGCCCACCGTCATTGGCTTCATCATGGCGGCCTTCTTTGTCGCGGGCGTGGCCACCCAATTCGCACTCGGCCATCTCGCCGACCGCTTCGGGCGCCGTCCGATCCTGATCGCGAGCCTCGTCGTCTACGGCCTGGCGAGCATGACCTACTTACTCCCGGTGGCGGCCCCGTGGTTCGCGCTGACTCGCGGCTTCCAGGGAGCAGCCGCGGGCGCCATCGAAGTCGCGTCACTCTCGGCGGTGTCGGCTCTGTTCGCCGAGTCCGAACGGGGAGATCGG
>JAJZSM010000095.1:0-1892 GCA_021849765.1 Actinomycetes bacterium
GACGTCGTCCACGAGGGTGTCAGCGGTGATGAGCCCGCCGATCTCGTGGTCAACACGACGCCGGTCAGCGGCCGGGCGATCGCGACGCCCGTCGTCACGAAGTCCGCTGCGGTGGCCGTCGATATAACGTATGAGCCACGGATCTCGCCCTGGTTGGCGCAGTATGAAGAGAGTGGTTGTCGAGTGGTGAACGGTCTTGCGATGTTGGCGTACCAGGCCGCCCGGCAGCTCTCGTGGTGGTTTGAGGTGCCCATCGACGGCGCTGCCCTGCTTGAGGCGATCCGGTGAGCGACACCCTCAACGCCATCACGACGCGGATGCGCAGCCGCGAGTCCATGGACCGGAGCCTTTTCCTGGGTCTTGTCGTGCTGGGTCTGATCGGGGTGGTGATGATCTACTCCGCGACGCGCACCGCGCTCGTGAACGCCGGCTACAACCCGCACTACTACCTCGAACGCCAGGGCATCTTCGTGGTGGTGGGCATTGTCGTCATGTGGGCGATCTCGCGGATCGACTACCGGCGCCTCGAGATCCTCGCCACGCCGCTCTACGTGATCTCACTATTCGCCCTCGCGGGGGTGTTCGTCGCCGGCCAGAGCGCCCTCGGCGCGCAGCGGTGGTACAACCTCGGATTCATCCAGTTTCAGCCGAGCGAGTTCACGGTGCTGGTCATGATCCTCGCGGTCTCGACGTATACCCAGCGACGCGCCGATGGCCTGACGATGTACGACGTGTTGCGAATCCTCGTCATGGGTGGCACGCCGCTGCTGCTGATCGTGCTCCAGCCGGACCTCGGTACCGCGATCATCATCGTCTTGGTGGTCGCGGCGATGATGGTGATCGCCGGGGTTCCACCGCGGTTCATGACCTTCCTCGCGATCATCGGCTCGGTGGGAGTCGCCGGGGCGGTCTACTTCGACCTGCTGCACAAGTACCAGGTCGACCGCTTCGTCTCGTTTCTCAACCAGAACTCGACCAACCCGGCGCTCGCGCCGCTGATCTACGAGGTCTCCAACGCCAAGAGCGCGATCGGTTCGGGTGGCCTGCACGGTGCCGGGCTCTTCCAGGGGCTCCAGACGGTGCT
Source organism: Actinomycetes bacterium (assembly GCA_021849765.1). The sequence goes on from JAJZSM010000095.1 coordinate 1,085, forward strand.
CGGCTACGTCCCCGAGCAGCGCACCGACTTCATCTTCACCGCTATCGGTGAGCAGCTGGGCTTCATCGGCTCGGTCGCGATCGTGCTGTTGCTCGCCTTCGTGGCTTTTCGCATGTTCAGGATCGGTCGCACGGCCAAGGACACGATGGGTCGCGTTCTCGGTCTGGGCGTATTCATCTTCTTCGCCTTCAGCTGCTTTGAGAACATCGGAATGACGATGGGTATCATGCCGGTGACGGGCATCCCGCTGCCGCTGCTCAGCTACGGCGGGTCCGCCGTGCTCGTGTTCTACAGCGCGGGCGGGCTCGTGCTGTCGGTGTCGAGGCGTAGGGGTGGGTCGTGAGTGACGAGGTCGAGGCGGTCGGTGGCGACGCGACGCCGATGCCCTACGTCAAGCCGGCGGACCGGCTGGTCGAGACGTTCCGGGTCGTGCACGTCGAATCGGTGCTCTTCGACCTCGGTGATGCATCGCCCCTCGTGCACCTCATGGAGGCCGAAGCCCCCTACCGCAACGTCTCGATCCCTATGGCCCTCGCTGACGCGACGGCGCTGCACGCCGCGCTGTTCAACCGCGCGGGACGCCGTCCGAGCACTCACGAGTTGTTCTCGACGGTGCTCACGCGGCTTCAGACCGACGTCATCGCCGCCAAAATTGTGCGCCACGAAGCCGGGATCTTCTACGCGGAACTCGACCTGATGACCCCGCGGGGCCGCGAGGTGGTGGACTGTCGCACGAGCGACGCGTTGATCCTGGCCCTGCGTCAGCCGGTCGTGGCACCGATCCTGTGCCTCGAGAGCATCCTCGAGC
>JAJZSM010000095.1:1902-6284 GCA_021849765.1 Actinomycetes bacterium
ACCGTTTAACGACGCTTGAACTCGACGCGGCGGATCGCCCCGCCGCGTAGGTCGAGGTTGTTCTCGTGGGAGATCCGCAGGAGCAACGCGACGATGATGTAGTTGGCCACGAGCGAGCTGCCGCCGTAGGCCATGAACGGCAGCGTGATGCCGGTGAAGGGCAGGAGCCGTAGGACCCCAGCCATGATGAAAAAGGCCTGGAGCCCGACGACGGCCGTGAGCGCGGTGGCCGCAAGGCGCACGTAGTCCGAGTGGGCGCGCTGGGCGATGCGGAAGCCCTCTCCGACAAAGAGCACGAACAGGCTCAGTACGACGATGATGCCGAGCAGGCCGAGCTCCTCGCCGACGGCGGCGATGATCATGTCCGACGTGATCTCGGGAATCGTCCCGGACTGGCCGAGTCCGAGACCCGTTCCCGTGATGCCGCCCGCGGCGAGGGAGAACCAGCCGTAGGCGAGCTGGTGGGAGAATGCGAAGTTCTTCGCTGACCACGGGTCGATCCAGAGGCTCACGCGCGCAGAGACCTGGGTGAAGTACTTAGCCGCGAACAAGGCACCGGCGATGAACAACGCGACGCTGATCGCGACGTAGGTCTTCAGCCCCGTCGTCACCCAGAGCATCGCGACGAAGAGGGCGAAGAGCAGCATGGCGAAGCCGATGTCGTTCTCGGCGCCGAGGATCACCATGGCGAAGCCCCACGCCGCGAGGATGGGTAGCAGGGTTCGCGGCGGGACGATCAAGCGTCGGCCGATTCGCTGGGTCGGGGTGGACAATAGGTCGCGATTGGCGGCGAAGTAGGAGGCGAAGAAGAAGGCGAGGAGGATCTTGGCGACCTCGACCGGCTGGAAGGTAATCGGTCCGAGCCCGATCCACAGTCGGGCGCCGCCCACGCTTATTCCGAGCCCCGGCACGAGTGGCAGCAGCAGGAGCCCGATGGCGCCCACGAGCGAGAGGTAGCGGTAGCGGTCGAGGTCGCGCACGTGGCGCACCAGCGCGAGGGTGAGTATGAGCCCGATGGCGCTCACGAGGAACCAGAGCGACTGGTAGGCGGCCTGGTGAGGGTCCCAGCGCGCGATCTCGACGTAGCCGATCCCATTGAGCAGCGTCGCGATGGGCAACAGCACCTGGGACGCCTGGGGCGCGTAGATGCGGATCGCCGCGTGCATCATGAGCGAGATCGCCACGATCGCCACGAGGAAGAGCCACAGGTCGGGCGGCAGGTGCCCGACTGCGCCGAGCCACGCGAGCACGTAGAACGACGCGGAGATGACCCAGGCCAACGCCATGAGTCCGAGCTCGGTCGAGCGTCGGGCGCGCTCGCTCTCTCCGGACTCCAGAGGCGTCGGGGGCGTCAGAGCGCGCATCTGCTTCGCCATCCTCTTAGAGTAGTCGTAGGAAGGGCGAAATACTGAGAGAGGCGGGGCCAGTGAGTTTCGACGTTCAGGCCTTCGGCCCCGAACGATTCTCGAGTCGCGAGCTCTCGCGCTTGGAGTTCGGCGCGCGGCTGCTCGACCTCGCCGAGGACCAGCGCCTGCCCATCTTGGAACGCTGCAAGTTCGTTGCGATCTTTGCCGACATGATCGACGAGTTTTTCCAGGTGCGGGTCGTCAGCCTCCAGGACAAGGTCGCAGCGGGCGTTCAGACGCCCTCGGTGGACGGGGTTCGACCCCGTCAGCAGCTGAACGCCATCCGAGAGCGCGTCCTGGCGCTCATCGAGCGCCAGGACCGGATCGTCCTCGATGGCCTCCTGCCCGAACTGGCGCGGGCAGAAATCACCATCATCCACTACGCCGACCTTGACGTGGAGGAGCACGCGCGGCTCAACCGGTACTTCGAGCAGAACGTGTACCCGGTCCTCACGCCCCTCGCCGTCGATCCGGGTCACCCGTTCCCCATGATCTCGAACCTGTCGCTCAACATCGCGGTCGCGGTGCGCGACGCCGAGACCGGCGAGGAGCGCAGCGCCCGGGTGAAGGTGCCGAGCTCGCTGCCGCGATTCCTGCCCGCCGGGCCGGGTCGCTGGTGCCTGATCGAGGAGCTGATCGTGGCCAATCTCGGTCGTCTCTTCCCGGGCATGTCGATTGGCCGGGCCGACCTGTTCCGCGTGACGCGAAACGCCGACCTGACCTTGGAAGAGGACGAGGCGGACGACTTGCTCGTGGCCCTCGAGGTCGAGCTGCGACGCCGACGCTTCGGTGAGGCGTTGCGCGTGGAGATCCTGCGCGGGATGTCGGCCGAGTTCCTCGACCTGCTCGTCGAGCAGCTCGAGCTCAACCACGAGAACGTCTACGTGTCCGACGCACCACTCGGCCTACACGACCTGTGGAGCCTCTATGAGTTCGACCGACCCGACTTAAAGGGCGAGGGGTGGTCGCCGCTGACCCCGCCACGACTGCTCGAGGGGGACCACGTCGGCGACGTGTTCGCCGTCATCCGAGACGGCGACCTGCTCTTGCACCACCCCTACGAGTCGTTCAGCGACTCCGTGGAGATGTTCATCGCACAGGCGGCCGACGATCCCAAGGTCGTCGCCATCAAGCAGACGCTCTACCGAACCTCGGGCGACTCGCCGGTGGTCGGCTCGCTGATCCGCGCCGCGGAGCGGGGCAAGCAGGTCGTGGCGCTCGTCGAGCTGAAGGCGCGCTTTGACGAAGCGGCCAACATCGAGTGGGCCAAGGCCCTCGAGGATGCTGGCGTCCACGTCGTCTACGGCGTCGTTGGCCTAAAGACTCACTCCAAGACGGCGCTCGTCGTGCGAAGCGAAGGCGACCGGACCGTGCGCTACGCGCACATCGCCACGGGGAACTACAACTCCAAGACCGCACGCAACTACGAGGACTTCGGGCTGCTCACGGCGGACTCGGCCATCACTCACGACGTGGGGGAGCTCTTCAACTTCCTCACCGGCTTTGCGCGCAACGCCGACTACGAGAAGATCATCGTCAGCCCGACGATGACCCGTACGCGGATCATCGAACTGATCAATGGCCAACGCGACCGCGGAATGCAGGGCCGCATCGACATGAAGGTGAACGGGCTCACCGACCCCGCGATCATCGACGCGCTCTACGAAGCGAGTGACGCGCGCGTGCCGATTCGCCTGGCGGTGCGCACGCTCTGCTGCCTGCGCCCAGGGGTGACCGGCCTCTCGGGGACGATCGCGGTGCGCAGTCTGGTGGGCGAGTTCCTCGAGCATTCGCGCGTCTTCATCTTCGGCAACCCCGGCGAGGAGAGCTCGTCGGTCTACATGGGCTCGGCGGACCTGATGGAGCGCAACCTGGACCGTCGCGTCGAGGTGCTCGTGCCAATCGAGGACCACGCACTGCGTGACGAGTTGCGCGACGCCTTCGAGGTCACCTGGCGCGACGACGAGTTCACGTGGGTGCTCGGCACGGACCGCCGCTGGCGCCGCGTCCAGCCGGTGACCGAGTTCTCGGCCCAGGCCGAGTTTAAACGGCGGGCGTTGGTCCGGGCCCGGGCACTATCGACCCATTAGGTGGGGTCTTGCGCCACTCGAGGCTCGCGTAGGCAGCGCCACCGATGGGGATCGGGATCCAGAAGTTGATCAAGCGATAGGCGAGGACCGCGAGGATCGCCTGGCTGTGGGGCACCCCGAAGCCGACCAGCGTGGGGATGAGCACACCCTCGACGACGCCGAGTCCGGCCGGGGTGATAGGGATCGCGGCGAGGACGTTGGCAAGTCCGTAGGCGACGAGCAGGTCGATGGGTGAGATGATGTGGCCGAAGGACCAGATGAAGACCCACAGACAGCCGGCGTCTAAGAGCCAGTTGAGTCCCGCCCACGTGAAGGCCCACCAGAGCGTGCGCCGGTTGTTGATCAGGACGGTGATCCGGTCGGCGACCTTGACGAGCAGGTCCGACACCTTGTCGGGATCGATGCGCGGGATGTGGGCGACGATGGCGCGCATCCAGTTGTCGGCGTGGCGCTGGCCGCGGGTGAGCAGGACCAACGTGCCGAAGAAGGCGAGTAGCAAGAACACCCCGGCCAGCGCGGCGAAGCCGTAGGCGGGGTTGAACCCCCGCAGGGGGATTGATACCACGAGTGCGCACCAGAAGATGATGTTGAGCACGACCGCCGAACCGGTGCCCTGGGTCGCGAGTCCGAAGGCGTTGGTCTCCTTGGGCACGCCGAGCTGGTTGAAGATGCGATAGGAGAGTGCACCGGCGGGAGCGGTGCCACCGGGAATGACGTGGCTGATCGCGAGCCCGGCGAGGTTGACGCGCAGGGTGTCAAAGCGATGGGGCGAATAGGGGTAGAGCACGGTGCGCGTCAGCTCGACGTAGGAGTAGATGGCGGCCATCTCGCACAAGACCGCGATGCCCACGAGGACGGGATTGATCGTCGCGAGCAGGTGCAGCGA
>JAJZSM010000096.1 GCA_021849765.1 Actinomycetes bacterium
AGGGCGCAATCCTCGTGGCATTGGCTGTCGCCGCGTACTTTCACCGGGCCCAGGGCGATGTCACCTTCAACCTGCTGCTCGCCCTCGCGACGTGGTTCATTGGCGACAGCATCCGGACCCGCCGCGAGTTCCGCCGCGCCATCGCCGAACAGGTCGCCGAACGGCAACGTCGTGAGATCGACCAAGCCCACCGCGCGATCAGTGAGGAGCGCCTCGAGATCGCCCGCGAGCTCCACGACATCCTCGCCCACAGCCTCAGCGTGATCGCAGTCCAGTCGGGGGTCGGACGCCACGTGATGGACCAGCAGCCCGAGCAGGCCCGACGAGCGCTCGCGACCGTCGAAGAGACGAGCCGCCAATCCCTCGACGAGTTGCGCCGCGTGATCACCGTCCTGCGACGCACCAATGCCAACCCGGACGCCCCCGCCCACACCCCCACACCGGATCTGTCGGACCTCACCGAGTTGCTCGACCGCGTCCGGGCCACCGGCATGAAGGTCACGTGGTGGCTCGACGGTCCCGCACCACACCTGCCACTCGGCCTCGAGCTCTCGATCTACCGGATCGTCCAAGAGGCCCTCACCAACGTCGTCAAGCACGCCGATGGCGCGGACACACTGGTCCACCTCGCCTTCAGCGACCACGACGTCACGATCACGGTCGTAAACGAACCCGGCGCCCACCCGAAAGCGGCGTTGGCGGGCGGGAACACCCACGGGATCATCGGCATGCGCGAGCGGGCCATCGCCTTCGGGGGCACGCTCGACGCGCACACTCGACCCGACGGTGGCTTCGCGGTGACGGCGGTCTTGCGAACGGTCGGTGAGTGATGACCATCCGCGTGGTCGTCGTCGACGATCAGGCCCTCGTGCGCGCCGGTTTTGAGGTGCTGGTTAACTCCGCTACCGACCTCGAGGTCGTCGGCGAGGCCCAGAACGGCGCCGAGGCCGTGACGGTCATCGCCCAGACCAACCCCGACGTCGTCTTGATGGACGTGCGCATGCCCACGATGGACGGCATCGAGGCGACGCGGCTCATCACGTCCAGTCCCGCTCGACGCCACACGCGCATCTTGATGCTCACCACGTTCGACCTCGACGAGTACGTCTTTGACGCGCTTCGTGCCGGGGCCAGTGGCTTCCTCTTGAAGGACACCCCGCCCGAGGAACTGCTCAGCGCGATTCGCGTCATCGCCGCCGGCGACGCACTGCTCGCACCGAGCGTGACCCGTCGACTCATCGCCGCCTTCACGAGCCGTCCCGCGCCGACGGCGGCGACCGTGGACCTCGGGCGACTCACCGGGCGCGAACACGAGGTCCTGATCGCGATCGCGCACGGTTCCTCCAACGCCGAGATCGCCGATGAGCTCCACATGAGCGTGGCGACCGTAAAATCCCACGTGAGTCGGATCCTCGCCAAGCTCGACGCCCGCGACCGGACCCAACTCGTCGTGCTCGCCTACCAGACGGGGATCGTGACCGCCGGGTAGATCAGGTCAGTTCCGCGGACAAGTCGGCCACCGACCCGACGACGCGCGACGGCTTGTAGGGGTACTGGTTGGCCGACTCCTCGCTCGAGACGCCCGAGAGCACGAGCACGGTGTGCAAGCCCGCCTCGAGACCGGCGACCACGTCAGTGTCCATCCGGTCGCCCACCATCGCGGTCGTCTCGGAGTGCGCGTTGAGCTCACGCAACGCCGAGCGGATCATCAGTGGGTTCGGCTTGCCGACGAAGTACGGCTGTCGACCGGTCGCCTTGCTGATCAACGCCGTCACCGCGCCGGTCGCCGGGAGCGGCCCCTCGAGGCTCGGACCGGTGGGGTCGGGGTTGGTCGCGATGAAACGCGCGCCTTCGCCGACGAGGCGCACCGCGCGGGTGATCCGGTCGAAGCTGTAGCTACGGGTCTCGCCGACCACGACGTAGTCGGGCTCGTTCTCGGACTGGGTGTAGCCGATGTCGTGCAGCGCGGTCGTGAGGCCGACCTCGCCTATGACGAAGGCCGTGCCACGGGGACGCTGGGCATCGAGGAAGACGGCGGTCGCCAGCGCCGAGGTCCAGATGTGGTCCTCGGGGACGTCCAGGCCGTTCCAGCGCAACCGGGCGCTCAGGTCGCGACGGGTGTACATCGAGTTGTTGGTCAGCACGAGAAACGGCGTGCCCCGGTCGCGCAGGCGCTGGAGGAACTCCGTCGCGCCGTCGATCGGGTGTTCCTCTCGCACCAGGACCCCGTCCATGTCCAGCAGCCACGACTCGACGTGCGTGGCGTGAGTGATGTGCGGTCGGGGATGTCCGTGGTTGTCGGGCATGGTGCGGACCCTCCTTCGTCGTCGCCCCCGACCCTACATGGCGTCGCACGGGTCATCGCGCCACGAACCGCGCGACGGGCGTGCGAGACTGACGGGATGGAGACGGCACGTTCGAATCCCTCCGACGTTTCCAGCGCCGTCACGATCGTCAAGCCCGTCGGGCCGATCTGCAACCTCGACTGCGACTACTGCTACTACCTCGCAAAGACCGAGCTCTTCGCGAGCGACGAGCGCTACCGGATGTCCGAGGACGTGTTGCGCGCGTACCTCACGAGCGCGATCGCCGGATCGAAGGCTTCGCCCGTGCACGTGGTCTGGCACGGCGGCGAGCCACTGCTCGCGGGCCGCGCCTTCTACGAACGGGCCTTCGCGATCCAGGCGGAGCTCGCCCCCGAGGGCTGGACCTGGCTCAACAGCTTCCAGACCAACGGCACCCTGCTCGATGACAGCTGGGCCGCCTTCATCGCCGAGCACCACGTCGCGGTCGGCCTCAGCGTCGATGGTGGACCGTCGACCCACGACGCGCTGCGACACGACCGCCGTGGTCGAGCGACCCACCACCGCGTGCTCGACGCGCTGGCCCGCCTGCGCGCGCGAGGGGTCGAACCCGACATCTTGTGCACCGTGAACGCGGCCACCGCGGCGCGACCCCTCGAGGTCTACCGGTACTTGCGCGACCTGGGGGTCACGTGGATCCAGTTCATCCCGATCGTCGCCCGCGACGTCGACGGCGTCGTCACGCCCGAATCGGTCGGGCCGGCCGAGTTCGGGGACTTCCTCATCGCGATCTTCGACGAGTGGGTCCGTCACGACATCAACCGCCTCGTCGTCCAGGGGTTCCTCGAGGGCCTCTTCGTGACCACCAACGGCGGCGGCACGCTGTGCGTCACCGCAGAGACCTGCGGCCAAGTACTCGCGATCGAACACGACGGCGGCGTCTACGCCTGTGACCACTTCGTCGATCCCGAGCACCGCCTCGGGTCGATTCGTACCGACCAGCTGCTCGACCTCGCGTCGTCGCCCACCCAGGTCGCCTTCGGCCAGGCCAAGCGCGACGCGTTGCCGTCCCAGTGTCAGCGATGCCCCGTCCTGTCGTTCTGCCACGGCGGCTGCCCGAAGGACCGCTTCACCCTGAGCGAGGACGCAGAGCCCGGGCTCAACTACCTCTGCGAGGGATTCCGACGCTTCTACAGCCACGCGCGCACGAACCTCGAGCGCATGGGTGAGCTCGTGCGCACCGGCACCCGACCGTCGAGCATCATGGGTGAACTCGCCGGCGACGAGGCCCGTCGCGAGCGCCGCTTTCAGGTCGCGGGCCGCAACGACCCGTGCCCCTGCGGCAGTGGCCGCAAGTACAAGCACTGCTGTCTTTCCACCCGCCAGGCGCGAACCTAACGCCAAGGATGACCGCGCGACTCGATCGCGCTACGACGGCAACGTGACACCGAGCTCCAGAAGCAGATGGCGCACTCGAGCGTCGATGTCGTCGACAATCCGCTCGACGACCTCACGCGGCTGGCCGGCCGGGTCCTCGACCGTCCAGTCGAGGTAGCGCCGCCCGGGGAACACCGGGCACGTCTCGCCACAGCCCATCGTGATCACCACGTCGGCGTCGCGCACGAGCTCACCGGTGAGCAGGGTCGGTGTCTCGGCTTGCGTGTCGATCCCGCGACTCGCGAGCACCGTCGCCACCATCGGGTTCACGGACGGGCCGGGCTCGGAGCCGGCCGACAGCACGGTCACCGACCCCTTCGCGTACGACTCGGTCAGGCGCTTGGCCGCGACCGACCGGCCCGAGTTGTGCACGCACGCGTAGAGCACTACGGGCGGTCGCGACCGCATCGACTCGGAAGTGGCATCACTCGTCATGGGGTCTCCTTCGCGTAGAACCGCCGTCTCGCCCACTGGGCGAGGTACACCAGCGCGATCAACGCCGGCACCTCGATGAGCGGTCCGACCACGCCCGCCATCGCCTGACCCGAGGTGACCCCGAAGGTGCCGATCGCCACGGCGATCGCGAGCTCGAAGTTGTTGCCGGCCGCGGTGAAGGCGAGCGTGGCCGTGCGCGCGTAGGGCAGTCGCAGTGCGACGCCGAGTGCGAAGGACCCGATCCACATGATCGCGAAGTAGCAGAGCAACGGCACTGCGATGCGCACGACGTCGAGCGGCCGGTGCGTGATCGTGTCGCCCTGGAGGGCGAACAACACGACCACGGTGAACAGCAGGCCGTAGAGGGCGAGCGGTCCGATGCGCGCCAGAAACGTCCCCTCGTACCAGGTACGACCACGGGTGCGCTCGCCAATCCGGCGGGTCACGTAGCCCGCCACCAGCGGGACCCCGAGGAAGATCAGGACGCTGCGCGCGATCGTCCACATCGACACGTCGACGCTCGCGCCCGAGAGACCGAGCCAGTGGGGCAGCACCTCGAGATAGAAGTAGCCGAGTCCGGCGTAGGCGATGATCTGAAAGACCGAGTTCACCGCCACGAGCACGGCCGCGGCCGTCGCGTCGCCGCAGGCGAGGTCGTTCCAGATCAGCACCATGGCGATGCACCGCGCCAGTCCGATGAGGATCAGTCCCGTGCGATAGGCGGGCAGGTCGGCGAGGAAGATCCAGGCCAGGGCGAACATGACGAGCGGACCGATGAGCCAGTTCAGGATCAATGAGGTCACGAGGAGACGACGATCGGCGGCGACGATGCCGACCTCGCCGTAGCGGACCTTCGCGAGGACCGGGTACATCATCACGAGCAACCCGATTGCAATCGGCAGGCTCGTACCTGCGACCTGCACGTGGTTGAGCGACTGATTGAGCGTCGGTATCAGTCGCCCAAGGACGATCCCGACCACCATCGCCAATCCGATCCACACCGGCAGGAAGCGGTCGAGGCGACTGAGTCGTCGAATCGGTGCCTCGATCGTCGTGAGTTCCGGTGTCGTCATCGCATGAATCCCGTCGTGGCGGGCCCGTGCGCCCGGCGCCGATGGTAGCCGCCTCGAGAACCGGTTGGGCGCGCCGCCGATGGACGCCACGTTGCGCTGCTCATGGGTAACCGCCTCTTCGCCCGATGACCTAGAAGCTGAGTACGGCCGCGCCGTCGAGGGCGAAACGGACGAAGGCGTCGCGAGCGAACTCGAGTGTCACGCCCCGTGCTGTCAACGCGTCGTCCTGGGCGTTCGCCATGGCGGCGTTGACACACGCCCCGACGCGCACGCCGGCGCAGACTAGGGCGTCGATCTGCTCACGGAACTCGACTCGTACCGGGTCCGTGCTCGCCTCGGTGATCGCCGTCTGGGCTGATCCGAAACAGAAGACCTCGAGGTCGACCCCGGCCTCGGGCGCCGCCTGGCGAACGCGCTCGGCCACGTGGGAGCCGGCGTTGAGTGAGTCGTTGTCACCGTGGAACAGGAAGATAACGGTCTTGGCCATGTCACTCGCAATCACACTCGAAGGGTCTCTCGCAACCGTGACCTTATCATCGTTTATCGACGATTACCGATTTAGTCCGATCAGAGCGATCCCGCGGCCGCCTTGAACGCAGCCAGTCCGGCGACATTGAGACAGTACGAAGTGCGGGGTCCTTCGATCTCGCCCTGGATGAGACCGGCGTCACGGAGTATCCGCAGGTGCTCAGAGACCGTCGACTGCGCCAGCGGTAACTCGGCGACCAGGTCGCCCGTGACGCACGCGCGTCGTTCTGCGAGCAGCCGCAGGATCCGAAGGCGGACGGGGTGGCCCATCGCCTTGGCCATCGCGGCGAGTCGTTCGTCGTCGATCGCGTAGCCGATCCCCTCCGCGCACGGTTCGATGCACGCGTCGCCCTCCACTTGCGTCTCGAGATCGCTCACGGGCTCATCCTAAATCCCCGGGACGCGTCGACTCGACGTCGGTCCGTACCGGTCTGGGCACCCGCTACGCCCGTCAGGACGCTTTTGGAATGGCCGCGCCGACTACGTCGATCGGCGAAGCGGT
>JAJZSM010000097.1 GCA_021849765.1 Actinomycetes bacterium
GACGTACAAGAACGGGACGCCCGCGCTTAAGGACATCTCGCTCGACATCGCGAAGGGCGAGTTCGTCTTTCTCGTTGGCGCGTCGGGTTCTGGCAAGACGACGTTCCTTCGCCTGTTGCTGCGCGAGGAGCTGCCCGACCGCGGGCGCATCCTCGAGGCGGGTCGCGATATCAGCGAACTGTCCAAGTGGCGGGTACCGTACCTGCGTCGGAACATCGGCTGTGTCTTCCAGGACTTCCGGCTCCTGCCGAACAAGTCGGTCTTTGAGAACGTCGCCTTCGCCCTTGAGGTGATCGGGCGGCCGCGCTCGACCATCGAGTCCCAGGTACCCCAGATTCTTGATCTCGTGGGCCTCTCCGACAAGGCTAAGAACCTTCCGAACGAACTCTCGGGCGGCGAGCAGCAGCGCGTGGCGGTGGCGCGAGCCTTCGTCAACCGTCCGCTGATCCTGCTCGCCGACGAGCCGACGGGCAACCTCGACCCCACGAACTCTGAGTCCATCATGGCGCTGCTCGAGCGAATCAACCGGACCGGGACGACCGTGGTGATGGCGACCCACGACAAGGCGCTAGTCGACCGGATGCGTCGACGCGTCATCGAGCTCGACCACGGCGAGATGGTCCGAGACCAGGTCCGTGGCGTCTACGGCATTGACGAGCCGATGGAGATCCGCTGATGCGTGTCTACCTTCGATACGCGGTGAAAGAGACGCTGGCCAATTTGTGGCGCAACCGGATGATGACCATCGCCGCGGTGCTGACTGTTGCGGTGTCGCTGTCCCTGGTGGGAGCGGCGTTATTACTCAAGCAGAGCGCTGCGCAGGCCTCCGCCCAGTGGCAGCAGGGTACCCGGGTCACCGTCTGGATGCAGCCCAACGCCTCGTCGAGTGAGCTCGCCAACGTGAAGACTCAACTCGCGACGCTGCCCATCGTGAAGGACTGCGTCTTCAACTCCCAGGCGCAGGACTATCAGGAAGCCAAGCGGATCCTGCCCCAGTCCGAGTGGTCGGTGCTTTCGGTCTCGGACGTGCCCTCGTCGTTTCGATGCGTGCCGACCGTGCCGTCGGACGCCTTCGTCGTGATGTCGACCTTCAAGAACGAGCCGGGCGTCTACAACGTCACGGCGCCCGAGCAGCAGATCCGCCAGATGAACAGTGCCATCCGGATCTTGCAGATCGTGTTCCTGGCGCTCGCCGGGGTCCTCCTGCTCTCGGCGACGGTACTGATCCTCAACACGATCCGCATGGCCATCTTCGCCCGACGCCGCGAGGTGTCGGTGATGAAGCTCGTCGGTGCCACGAACTGGTTCATCCGCATCCCCTACATCACCGAAGGTTTCATCCAGGGGCTGCTCGGATCACTGGTCGCCGTGCTCGCCGTGACGGCGTTGCACACCTGGTACCCGCTGCACAACGAGTTCCAGCTCGACACGACCGCGCTCTTAGGTACGAACCTCGTGGTGCTCGTCGTGGGCGTGGTGATCGGCTCGGTCGGCTCGGCGCTCGCGATCCGACGGTTCTTGGATGTCTAGCCGGTCACTCGTCGGCGTCGAAGTCGATGGCGAGTGAGTTGACGCAGTAGCGCAGGCCGGTGGCGGTCGGCCCGTCGTCGAAGACGTGGCCGAGGTGTCCGCCGCACGCGGCGCAGAGGATCTCGGTGCGCACTCGACCGAGCGAGTGGTCGGGCCGCTCCACGATGGTTCCCGGCTCGCACGCGTCGAAACTCGGCCAGCCGCAGTGTGAGTCGAACTTCTGGTCCGAGGTGAAGAGCTTCTGGCCACAGCCCCCGCAGGTGAAGACGCCGGCGTCATCGACGTCGAGCAGCGACCCGGTGAAGGGTGGCTCGGTCGCGGCTTCGCGCAGCACGGCGAAGCGCTCGGGGTCTAGCAGGGCTCGCCATTCAGCGTCGGTACGATTCACGAGATACGACATGAGTCTCAGGGTACCGGGGCGCCGTTATGACGGTTACAGGTAGGTCGAGTGCGGCGCTTCGGGCAGCCGTCGGGGAAACTCGGGTTGGTCCTCGAGCATCCGCGTGAAGGCGCCCGCGAGCCCCGTCGGGTCAAGCCCGAGCTCCTCGAGTAGCAGGTCGGGGCGGTGGTGTTCGAGGAACGCGCGCGGCACTCCAAGGATCCTCGTGGTTGGAAAGGCGAGTCCGAGCTCTTGAGCCCGGTCACGGATTGCCGAGACCATCAAGGTGCCGGCGCCACCGTGGCGGGTCCCATCTTCGACGGTGATGATGCGTCGATGGGAGAGCGCATCGTCGATCATCGAGCGGTCCGGCGGCAGAACGCGCACGTCGTAGAGGGTCACTCGACCGCTGTTCGCTCCCATCGCCCGGATCGCCGACCACGCGTTGGGCGCCATCTTGCCGACGGCGAGCACGCAGAGCGAGCCGTCACCTCGCAGGACCTCGCGCGCGTTGAGTCCTTCGCCGATCGCGCCGTCGAAGGGTTGCGGCAGGGTCTTGGGGAAGCGCACGGCCGTGGGCGTCTTCATCGAGAGGGCGGTCGCGAGCATGCCGGCAATCTCCTCGCCACTCGAGGGCGCGAAGATCGTCACGTTGGGTATGGCCAGGCACAGGGCGATGTCGAGCAGCCCATGGTGACTCGGGCCGTCGTCGCCGGTGACCCCGGCGCGGTCGAAGACGAACACGACGGGCAGGTTCAACAGACCGACGTCGAGGTGGGCCTGGTCGAAGGCTCGACTGAAGAACGTCGAGTACACCGCGACCACGGGCTTGAGCCCGCCCATCGCCATGCCGGCGGCGGCGGTGACCGCGTGCTGCTCGGCGATCCCGACGTCGAAGAACCGCTGCGGGAACCGTTCCTGGAACTGCATGAGGCCGGTCGGGCCGGCCATGGCCGCGGTGATGGCGACGATGCGGTCGTCGACGCCCGCGAGGGTCACTAAGGCGTTGCTGAAGGCTTCGGTGAAAGACTGCGGCGGCACTTCCTCGTCGTTCAACCGCGGCGGCAATTTGAAGTCGTGCATCCGCAGGTCGTCGGAGACCGCCGGCTCGTAACCGCGGCCCTTCTGAGTCATCACGTGCACGAGGATCGGTCCGTCCCAGGTCGCGGCGCTGCGAATCGTCGCCTCCAGGGCTTCGAGGTTGTGTCCGTCGACGGGTCCGACGTAGCGGACGCCCAGATTCTCGAAGAACGTGTGGGGCGTGACAATCTCGCGCACGACCGACGTGAAGCCATCGATCCCGCGGTAGGCGGCCTTGCCGAACCACGGCAGGTGAGGGACCAGCCGGCGCAAGCGGTCACGCATCGTCAGGTAGGTCCGGTTGAGGCGCAGATTGGTCAGGGATTCGGACAGCTTCGATATCGTCGGGGCGTAACTGCGACCGTTGTCGTTGAAGATGATGACGACGCGCTGATTCGAGTGGCCCAGGTTGTTGAGCGCCTCGTAGGCCATACCACCAGTCAGAGAACCGTCGCCGACGACCGCCACGACGTGGCGCGTGCCACCGTGGCCCACGAGCTCCTTACGTTGCTCCAAGGCCACCGACAGCCCGTGCGCATAAGACAAGGCCGTGGACGCGTGGGATGACTCGATCCAGTCGTGCGGGCTCTCGGATCGGTTGGGGTAGCCAGAAAGTCCACCGCGCTGGCGCAGATGCTTGAAGCCGTAACGACGGCCCGTCAGCAACTTGTGCACGTAGGCCTGGTGGCCGGTGTCCCAGAGCAGGATGTCATTGGGCGAGTCGAAGACTCGGTGAAGCGCGATCGTCAACTCCACGACCCCGAGGTTCGAACCCAGGTGTCCGCCCGTGGTGGTCACCGTTTCGATGATGAAGTTTCGGATCTCGCCGCTCAACTCGTACAACTCGTCATAGGAGAGACCCTTCAGATCGTCGGGGCTCTCGATCGACGGAAGAATCACCCAGTCAGCCTACCGGCCGGTACGTCTCTAAAACCGATCGACGAGCCCGATACGCTGGCGCGGTGAGTGATGACCTGGTCGCCGGCGACGTGATTGAGCGGGTACTGGACGCGGCGCGGCGTCGCGGTGGTGACTTCGCCGAACTATTCGTCGAGGACCGCACCTCGCGGTCGGCGGTCTTGGACCAGCGGCGCGTCGAGACCCTCGCGTCGGGCCACGAGCGAGGTGCGGGAATCCGCGTCGTCGCCGGGGCCACGACAGGTTTTGCCCATACATCTGATCTCAGCGAGGCTGGACTGCTGGCGGCCGCCGAGGCTGCCGCGACCGCGGCGCGCGGGGGTAACGGTCGCGTCCGATCTGTCTCGCTCGCAACGGCCCAGCGCCACGCCACGCACTACGACCAGTCGCCGGTGAGCGTGGACAAGGGCCGCACCGTCGAACAGTTGCGCCGGGCCGACGACGTGGCTCGAAGTGAGAGCGGATCGATCACCCAGGTGCAGGTCAGTGCAGGCGGGTCGACACGACGCTTGTTGATCGCTAATTCCGATGGCCTCGTGGCCTCTGACGAGCAGGTTCGTACGAGGTTCACAGTCGCCTGTGTCGCCGAGGGCGACAGTGGCCTGCAGACGGTGTATCGACCATACGGCGTGACGGCCGGCTACGAACGGCTCACCGACGACCTCATCGATGAGGCAGCGCGCGCTGCCGCTGGCCAGGCGATCACCAAGCTGGCGGCCCGCCCGGCGCCCTCGGGTGACTTACGCGTCGTGCTCGCAGGTGGTTCGGGGGGCATCCTCTTTCACGAGGCCTGCGGTCACGGCCTCGAGGCCGACGCGATCGCGAAGGAGGCGTCGGTGTACGCCGGGCGACGCGGTGAGCGCGTCGCCAGCCCGTTGGTGACCCTCGTTGACGACGGGTCGGTTACGGGCGAATGGGGTTACGTCGGGGTCGACGACGAGGGACACCCCGGCGCGCGCACGGTACTCATCGAGAACGGAGTGCTCACCGACTACATGTGGGATCACCTGCGAGCCAGGTCGGCCGGAAGAGGCGGCTCGGGCAACGGGCGCCGCCAGGGCTATCAGTACCTCCCGATGGTGCGGATGACCAATACGTTCTTGCTCGCCGGGGACTCCGACGCCGACGAGATCGTCGCCCAGACGCCCTACGGCATCTACGTGGCCCAGCTCGGCGGCGGTCAGGTCAATACCGCCACCGGCGACTTCGTCTTCGGGATGACGTCAGCATTCCTCATCGAAGGCGGTCGGATCACGGCGCCCCTACGCGACTGCAACCTGATCGGGAACGGACCAGCGATCCTCCAGCGAGTGGACGCGGTCGCCGGAGATTTCGCCATGGGTGGTCCGGGCACCTGCGGCAAGGACGGTCAGCAGGTGCCCGTGGGGACCGGACAGCCCACATTGCGACTGAGCGCGGTCACCGTCGGGGGCACGGCGTCGTGAATGACCTGACCGAGCTCGTCGAGAACATCCTTGGGCGCGCGGGGGACGATGAGGCCATGGAGGTCTACGTGTCGGCGGGGACCGAGATTGCGATCAAGGTCTACGACGGCCGCGTTGAGAACCTCGCACGAGCCGCGTCCGGCGGCGTCGGGATCCGGATACTTCGCGAAGGCGCGGCCGGTGCCCGGGTCGGCGTGGCGTGGACCGGCTCGCTCGACGAGAGCGCCATCGATCGGGCGGTCAGTGAAGCGCGTGACAATGCCCGATTCGCCTCAGAGGACGAGTTTGTTGCGTTCGCCCGCCCCGACGGCGTCGCGTCCGCGCCACTCGAGTTGAGCGACCCGTCGGTGCGCTCGATGTCCCTCGATGACAAGGTGGCGCTCGCGGTCGCTACCGAACGCTTGGTTCGCGGAGCCCAACGGATCCGACAGGTCGAGTCCGCGGACTACTCGGACTACGACGTACAGACCGTGGTCGCATCCACCTACGGGATCCGAGCACGGTCCGAGCGCACCGGTGCGTTCCTTTCGGTCGAGGCGATCGCCGCGGACGAGTCGGGCGACCAGACTGGATGGGGACTTCAGGCTGGTCGAGGCCCCGGCGTCCTGGAGTCGCAGCGGGTGGCGTCCGACGCGGTCAGTCGAGCCACCCGCCTGGTCGGTGCCGTCAAGCCGCCGTCGATGCGAACGATCGCTGTCTTCAGCCCACGCAGCGCGGCCACGCTGCTCGCCATCATCGGATCGGCGTTGAGTGGTGACGCCGTGGTGCGGGGGCGCTCGATCTTCGCCGGCCGCATCGACACCGACGTCGCCTCGCCATCGGTCAGCGTCAGTGACGACCGTTGCAACCGAGTGAGTTCTAGTGAGTCCAC
>JAJZSM010000098.1 GCA_021849765.1 Actinomycetes bacterium
GCAGCCGTGAGGCGTCGGCTTCGCCGCGCACGGCGCCGGCGAGCACGTGGGCCACTTCCTCGAGTTCCTCGTCGCCACGGACCAACGAGGCGAGCGGGAATTCGTGGCGAAGTTCGTCGACGAGCGCGGTTTCATCATCACCGATCCGCACGGCGCAGACGCCTCGGGACGTGGCTGCTACGACCACCGTGCCCAACGGGGTGTCCAGTGACGTGAACGTGACTTGCTCACCGCGGGCACCGTCGCGGTATCGACTCGGCGGCATACCCAAGCGAGCCGCACCGTGCTCGTAGAAGGCACGACTCGAGCCGTAGCCGGCATCCACGATGGCCTGCGTCACGGGCACCCGGGACCGCAGTGATCGACGCACGTGCTGATCGCGCGCGATCCGCGCGTAGGTGGCGACCGGAACGCCAATCAGTTGGGTGAATCGACGCCGCAGGTGACGCTCGCTGTAGCCGCGGTCGGCGGCGAACGTGGCGACGTCCACGGGCTCCCTCGAGTCCTCCAGTCGTCGGCAGAGCTCGACGACGGCGTCAACGCCGGGATCGGGCGCAACCACAAGTTCGGGGCGACACCGCTGGCAGGGACGGAACCCGGCCTCGGCGGCCCCGGCGGGCGTCGCGAAGAACACGACGTTGCGTCGCAGGGGCCGGCGCGACGGACATCCGCTGCGGCAGTAGATACCCGTCGATGTCACGCCATAGACGAACGTGCCGGCGACCGAGCGATCGCGATTGATGATTGCGATCCAGCGGAACTCCTCGACGTCATTCACGACACGTAACCTACGGGAGTCGAGGCGGTGCCGCCTTCCGATCCCGGACACGCAATTTCCCATGGCGCGGCGTATGCCGCCCGTGACGCCGTGCGACGGACCGGCCACGCGGACCGGCAGACCCGGAGTCGAGAGGTGTGCGCGACTTCGCGTTCCGAGACCCCTCGGGCAGCCTGGTACGCATCGCTGGGGCGTAAACGAGTCCGGCCAGATGTACGCGTTGAGTTCCATGTTGTCGATGACGGGCGAAAACTGGACGGCGGTTTCAAGGGGTCAGCGATACACGTCGCGGTGCAGCCCACGGGAATTGGGTGCGAACACGCGAATTCATTGACGTCACCGCCTTTGGGTCTCGTCCAATGGTGAACATCGCGTGACCTCGTAAAACCCCGGTGGTTCGGCCGCTTCGTCGCGCCCGGCGGGTCGCGACGGAGCCGTGCCGGGGCGGAACGCGCGGGTGAGTACACTTCAAGGAGCGAGCGGGCCGAAATGGTTGGCCCGTCGCTTTGAGAATTGAGTGATCGTGGCAAACGGTACCGTGAAGTTTTTCAACGCAGAAAAGGGATTCGGATTCATCTCGCGTGAGCAGGGTGATGACGTCTTCGTGCATTTCTCCAACATCCAGGGCGACGGTTACCGGAGTCTCGAAGAGGGTCAGCAGGTCGAGTTCGACGTTGCGCCCGGTCGCAAGGGCGAAGAGGCCCTCAACGTTCGCGCCATCTGAGCGAACGGCGGGCCGACACGGCTCGCAGACATAGCGTTGCAGCGCCCTAGATCGCGAAGCGCGTCTTTGCGGTTACGTCAATCGACGCTCGTTCGCCCAGTTTGAGAGCTGGTGCCGGTTCGACAACTGGAGCTTATGCAGGACCGAGGAGACGTGCGTCTCCACGGTGCGCGATGAGATGCCCAGTTCGACGCCGACCTCTTTGTAGGTGTAACCCCGTGCGATGAGTCGCAGCACCTGACGCTCGCGTGCGGTCAATTGATCCAAGTCCGGGTCGCCGGTGCTAGGCGCGGCGGCGCTCGTCGTGCCGCTGGCGAATGCCTCGAGTACGAAGCCGGCCAGCATTGGTGAAAAAACCGCGTCGCCGGCACGAATCCGCTCGATCGCCTCGATCAGATCGGCGCCCGAGATGTTCTTGGTGACATACCCGCTCGCACCCGCTTGCACGACGGCGATGACGTCTTCGGCCGCGTCCGAGACCGACAGTGCGAGGAAGCGCACGTCGGTGCAGGATGCGCGAACGTCGCGAAGCACCCGCAGGCCGCCTCCGTCGGGCATGTGCACGTCGAGCAGCACGACGTCGGGTCGTCGCTCAATGATCATCTCGGTGGCCGCGACGACTTCGTCAGCGTCGCCGACGATGTCGACCGCGTCGGCGATCTCGGCCTTGATGCCCGAGCGGATGAGCTCGTGGTCGTCAACGAGAAAGACGCGCGGTCGACTCATTACTCGGCGACCTCCCGCATAATCGTGAGTGCCACGTCGGTACCTGCGCCGACTCTCGTTCGAACGCTGCTCGAGCCACCGATCTGCTCCACTCGTGCACGGATGGAGAGGGCGAGACCTTGGCGGTCATCGGGAACTGTGGCGGGATCAAACCCGACGCCGGTGTCGCGAACGTAGACCGAAATCGCGGCGGGCTCGACTTCGCCGTAAATGCTGAAATGATCGTCGCCGGACCACTTCGCGGCGTTGATCGCCGCCTCGCGCGTCGCCGCCAGCAGCCCGCTGAGCCGCTCATCGATCGGCGCATCGCCGACGACGACTAGCTCGATGCGCACGCCGTAGTCGCGTTCGACATCGTGCTGGATCGAACGGAGCTGGGTCGCGAAGGTTTGGTCCGTCGGCGTCGTCGCTCCGACCTGGTCTGGGGCGAACAGCCAGGTGCGCAGTTCACGCTCTTGGGCGCGGGCGAGCCGTCGCACGGCCGCAGGATCCGCGGCTGAGCGCTCGATCAAGGTGAGCGTCTGTAGTACCGAGTCATGGACGTGGGCCACGAGTGCGGCCCGCTCCTCGGCGCGCACGCGCACGCGTCGCTCCCTGGACAGGTCGCGAACCGTTTGGAGCCACCACGGGGCGAGCAGGACGAGCACGCCGACGATGAGTGCGACGCCGCCGATGAGGGCTGGGACGGCGGCGCCCCAGACCCCGCCGACCTGTTGGAGGATCTGCAGTCCGACCACGATGAGGACCGCCGCGGGTATCAGTCGCCAAGCGATCGCTCGCCATCCACGCATGGAGGCGACGCCGAGCACGGGGAGCGCTTGGGCGAAGTCCTCGAGGTGGGCCCGCTCGTTGGCAGATGACCCGCGCCAGATCACGACGAGGAACACGAGACTGAGCAGGACCGACCACGCGTAGGGACTCAATAAGGCGAGGCCGAGCCGTGTGATCAGGATCAGGATCGCGAGGACCGCGGCGAGCAGCCACAGTACGACGGTCGAGGTGCGTCGCTGCCCTTCGAGTCGGCGGGCGATCGGCTGGTCTTCGCCATCTCGGCATATCGCGAGCCACATGATCATGTAGACGACGAGGCCGACGCCGAAGACGAGGCTCGCCAGCGCCGTGGCCAGGCGAACGTATGTGCTACGAATGCCCAGTCGACACGCGATCCCCGCGCAGACGCCACCGAGCGTCGCCTCGGGAACGTTGCGTCGAAGCGGATGCTGGGGCACCCCGAGTCGAACGTGCTGCAAGTGGGTAGTGGTCGTCATCGTGTCGTCCTCGCCGGTTGCGACTCCAGCATTACACCCCTGGGTCTCGCGAGCGCTACGGGACAACCCGGAGGCCGCCTGTCCAGCTCAGGGTTGTCCCTGATGACGAGGGCGCGGGCCTCGGCGTACCGTGGGGTCATGTCCGAGACACCCAACCCGATGAGCCAGTCCGACGATTCGATATCGTCCGACACCGTCCGCGAATCGCCGCGTCAGTTCCGTCGCAGCAACGACGGCAAGGTGATCGGCGGTGTCGCGCGCGGCCTCGCCAATCGTTTCGACATCGACGCCAACATCTTTCGCGTACTGTTCGTCCTTCTCGCGCTCTTCTGGGGGCTAGGCGTCGCGCTCTACCTTACCCTCTGGGTCTTCGTGCCTCGAGCAGAGGAGGAAGGGGTCGTGGCGCGAACTCGGCCTCCGGTGTCGCGGTCGCGTCGTTTAGCGGTCGTCCTCATGATCGGAGCCGTCGTAGCCATCGCCGCACTGGTCGCTGCCTTCGCGCGCGGCGGGCTGGCCGCGCACGGTGGGCCAAGTCTTGCCCTGTTCTGGCTGGTCTTCTTGGTCGCGCTCGCGATTGTCGCCTTGCGTACACCGGCGCTGCGGATCACGTTGGGCCGGGTCGTCGCCGTCGCGTTCCTCGCCGCACTCAGCGTGCTCATCGTGTTCATTGGCGCCGTCATGGGATTCGTCGCCTCGACGGGCGTCCCCCTATCGGGTGGCAACGGCGCGCACAGCTGGCAGCCAACGTCACTGAGCGACGTCCAGCACCAGTACACGACCGAGTTCGGAACGACGACGGTCGACCTGCGATCGGTCAGGTTCCCATCGAAGGGTTGCACGATCGACGCGTCGGCGGCCATCGGATCAGTTTGGATCGACGTGCCAGCGAACGCCGTCGTCTCGATCACGACGCACGTGGGACTAGGGCCGGTCGAACTGCTGAGGTCACCCGATGGTTCAGCGTTCTCCGCGCTCCCGGTGGTACGGCCGGCGTCGCTGTCGCGGGCGCCACACCTCGTGATCGACGCGCGGGTTGGCATTGGACGAATCGTCATCGTCCGAGCGACCTGAATGCGAGCGTGGCCATCAGCGAAGACGACGGGGCCGGCAAGACTCGACGCCACCTAACCGTGAAACGCGCTGATCGCCCCCACGATGATCGGTGCCACGACGAGTGACGGCAAGAGGTCGGCGACCGGCACTGACTTGATCTGCAAGAGGCGCATGCCGATGCCGAGCAACAAGACGCCACCGGTGGCGGTGATGGCGGCGATCATCGAGGCTGGCAGGAACGAGCCGGCGAGCACGCCCAGCACGGTGACGAAGCCTTGGAAGATGCCCACGGGCAGTGCCGAGACCGCGACGCCCCAGCCGAGTGTGGCCGAGAAGGCGATCGCCGCGAAAAGGTCCAGGGCCGACTTCAGCACGAGCTGGCTGATCCCGTGACCGAGTCCATCGCTCAACGCGCCAAGGATGGCGAGCGGTCCGATGCAAAACAAGAGTGAAGCAGCCACGAATCCCTCGATGAAACGTTCCCGCGAACCACTGACCCGTCCTCGAGTCAGGCGATTCTGGATCCAACCGCCGAATATCGCCACCCGTTCCTCGATGCGCAACAGCGAACCACCGATGCCGCCGACGATCAACGCTCCGAGGACCACGAGCAGGGTCCAACTCGCGCCAACGGCGTGGCGAAACGCGTGATCGGAAATGGCCGCGATGTTGAGTGCGCCGATCACGAGCACGACGAGTCCGAGCGCGTCGGTGACGGTGTGGCGAGTCCGGGCGGGGAGGCGATTGCCAATCAGCACGCCGATGGCCGTGCCGACGATGATCGCGACCACGTCAATGATGGTCCCGAGTCCTCGCACGACGTCCAAGGTACTCGCTCTCCCTCGCGGTCCCGTTGGGGCAAGCGATGGACTCGGGCGGTCCCACGAAGTTGTTTCAGCGACGTGCCGGCCTCGGGCAGTCCCGTTTTCACGGTGAGCCGACAACGGTGCAGGGCTCAACCGTGGGCCGATGCGACGCCAAGGTGGAGTCGACGCGTTCACTCGTGGGGTGCTGGCCCTGGGGGTCCGGGTTGTTGACATCGCGGACGATGATGATCCCGCACGTCGTCCGGTGTCGCCGATGACTCGCGATGAGGGGACGAATCTCGCAACGTGAACCGTGGTCCTCGCAACGTCCCTGGTCAACGCCACTAATGGACACTTCGGCGCCACGCGAGGGACGTCGGCTCGCTACGGTGGTGGCGGCGACGCGGTCTACTAGCGCGCGCGGCGCGCGCGGCGCCGATTGCTGTGAGGCCGTGAACGAGACACCCGAGGATCGTGAGTAGAGACGCATGTCCATGAGTGGCGAGGTCATCGGAGGTCGGTACCGCATCAGCAGACTCCTCGGACGGGGTGGGACCGCTGACGTCTACGAGGCGTGCGACGAGCGCACCGCGAACACCGTGGCGGTCAAAGTCGTCCGATCGAGCGACCCGGAGTTCGCGCGCCGGCTGGTCGAGGAGGCGCGCGCGCTCGAGGGCCTCGACGGGCCAGGTCTTGTGCGACTGCTCGACACGGGAATGGTGGGCGACCTGGCGTACCTCGTCATGGAGTACGTCGACGGCACGACCCTGGCGCAGTCGCTCAAGACCGGCCCGCTCGGTGCTCCCGCTACGGCGTCGATGGCGGCCAAAGTGGCCCACGCCCTGAGCTACGTGCAC
>JAJZSM010000099.1 GCA_021849765.1 Actinomycetes bacterium
GTGGGCGAAGAGGACGTTGGCGTCGGGTTCGAGTTCGTGGCGTTGGACGAGGTCGATGAGTCCGGCGAGTGATTTGCCCTCGTAGACCGGATCGGTGATCATGGCCTCGAGCGAGGCACCCAACTTGATCGCGTGGACCGTACGCTCGTCGGGGATGCCGTAGGTACCGGCGTGGTAGCGGTCGTCCAGGATGATCTCCTCGTCAAGGATCGGGCGCTCGACACCGATCAGGGCGGCCGTCGCGCGCGCGATCCGCGCGACTTGGTCCCATGTCTCCTTGGGCTTGGCCGAGGCGTCGATGCCGATCACCTTGCGGGGCAGGTCATTGACCGCGAAGCCGGCGATCATGCCCGCCTGGGTCGATCCGGTCACGGAACAGACGATCACGTAGTCGAAGGCGACCCCGAGTTCGCGTTCCTGCTGTTCGACCTCGAGCGCCCAGCCCGCGAAGCCGAGCCCTCCGAGACGGTGGTCGGAGGCACCGGCGGGGATGGCGTAGGGGCGCTGGCCCGCGGCCTCGAGCTCGGCGATGGCCCGCTCCCAACTGGTCTTGAAGCCAATGCCGAAGTTCGCGTCCACCAGCCGCACGTCGGCGCCCATGAGTCGACTGAGCAGGATGTTGCCGACCCGGTCGTAGGTGACGTCGGGCCAGTCGACCCAACTCTCTTGGATGAGTACGCACTTCATGCCAACGGCCGCGGCCGCGGCGGCGACCTGGCGGGTGTGGTTGGACTGGACCCCGCCGATCGAGACCAGCGTGTCACAGCCCTGGGCGAGTGCGTCGGCGACGAGGTACTCGAGCTTTCGGACCTTGTTCCCGCCGAAGGCGAGACCTGAGTTCACGTCCTCGCGTTTGGCCCAAACGGTGGCTCCACCCAGATACTCGCTGAGTCGGTCGAGTCGGTGGATCGGTGACGGGCCGAAGCGGAGCGGGTACCGGGCAAACTGATCGAGGGACATGGTCCTCCTCCCTGAAGCGACGTTGCCTCGACCATATCCGACACCGGTCATCGAGACGAGCGACGCCACCGGCGTTCGAGTGCAAAGCGTCGTGGCAGGTCCCGGGCGACGTCGTCGTAGGTCGTGCGGTCGTTGGGGTCGGGTTCGAAGACCCGACCCGGGCGCGGTTGGGGTGCCTCGGCGAGTGCCGCGTCGCCGACGGCGCTCGCCGCGACGTGGGCGACGCCGCGAAGTTGGGCGGTTAGCGGATCGGCCACCTGGATGACCGGGCGCTTGAGCGTGGAGGCGTAGATCTGGCACCACAGGGTCGACTGGGCACCGCCGCCGACGAGGCGTACCGGCTCGAGGTGACGGCCGGTGAAGCGCTCGACCGCGGCGAAGAGCCACGCGCTGTTGGCGGCGACCCCTTCGAGCACGGCGCGTACGAGGTCGGCCGTCGTTGTCGTGACCGACAGGTTCGAGAAGCCGCCGCGCGCGCCCTTGTCGTCGACGGGCGAGCGCTCGCCGGCGAGCCAGGGCGTGAAGCGCGCACCGTTGGCTCCGGCCGGCGAGGTCGCGGCGAGGGCCGTCAGCTCATCGACGGTCGCGGGCGTACCGGGGCCCGCCAGCGCGTCGCGCAGCCACGCGAGGGCCCGCGCACCGGTCTCTTGATTGTTGATCACGAGGTAGTGGTCGTTGTCGAGACCCGGTACCGAGGCGATCGAATGGAGGATGTCGGTCTTCTTCATCGGCACCGGACAGCTGATCCACGACGTCGTCGACAGCGCCAGGTGCGTGTCGTAGAGCCCGGTGGCACCCGAACCGATCGTCGCGGCGTGCAGGTCGGGGATGCCGGTGGCGACGGCGGTTTCCGGCGCGAGGCCGAGTTGCGCGGCGACCTCGGGTCGGAGGGTCCCGACACACGAACCGAAGGGGACGAGAGGGGCGAGGCGTGTGTCGCTCAGGCCCACGAGGTCGAGGAGTACGGGGTCGTAGCGGTACCGGGTCAGGTGTCGGTTGTCGGTCATCCACATGGCGAGACGTGATGCGTGCGTCGCGGACGCGACCCCAGTGAGGCGCATGGTGAGGTAGTCCACGGGCTCGAGGTACCAGCGCGACTTCGCGACGATTCCGGGCTGCTCGTGCTCGAGGTAGAGGATCTGGCCGACGGGGTCGGCGCCGGCCGTCGAGGGTGCACCGCCGCTGCGGCGGATGAAGGAGAGCGCGACGCGCGGGTTGTAACCCTGGAGCGGTCCGCCCACGGCGCGCTTGCTCCAGGGGCCGCCGCGGGTGTCCATCCAGGTGAGACAGGGACCGGTCGGTAGTCCGTTCTCGTCGACCGGCACGGTGGACCCGTACTGGCCGGTCACCCCGATGGCGCGTACGCGGCGGGCGCGGCCGGGTTCTTTTAGTAGTCGCCCGGCGTCGCGCAGTATGAGGGTCCACCACTCGTTCGCGTCCTGAGTGGCCGCACCATCATCGGCGAACGTCGTGGTCACTGAGGAGACGACGTGGTCTAGGAGCGTTCCGCTCGAGTCCACGAGCCCCACCTTGGGCCCACCGGTGCCCAGGTCGATCACGAGGTAGAGGTCGAGGTCCACGGCTAGTCGGGGATCGACTGCTGCTGGTCCATCATGTCGGCCATGAAGAACCGGATGAGGTCGTCGGACTCGGCCGACGGGCCTCCGGCGACACCGCCGTAGATCGCTCCGGACTGCGCGGGAGCGTTCGCGTGGGCCTCGGCGTAGGCGACGGCGTCGGCGAGGTCGGTCTCCCAGCGCTCGAGCACGCCCGGTTGCGTCTGGGGTCGGGTGACGGCCATGTGGAGGGCGTTGGGGTACTGCTGGCCGTTGAGTCGCCAGCCCCGCAGGCGAAGGAAGTCGTTGACGTGGTAGACGTCGTAGTCCGTCGCGGTGAAGGAGAAGAGGAAGCTCGGTGACCCGATGATCGAGAGGCTGTCGTGGGCGCGAACGGCCGCCTGCATCGCAGCCGATGTCTCGAAGATGCGTCGGGCGTACTCGCGGTAGCCGGAGCGCCCGAGCTGGACCATCGCTGCCCAGGTCGCGGCGAGCAGACCGCCCGACCGCGACCCGTCCATTCCCGGGGAGCAGTACTTGCCGCCCGACCAGTCGGGTTGGTAGAAGTACTGGCTATTACGCAGCGCCCGGTCGGCGAAGCACAGCACGCTCGTGCCCTTCAGGGCGTAGCCGTACTTGTGGGTGTCGGCCGACATTGTGGTCACCCCCGGTACCGAGAGGTCAAAGGGCGCGTCGACGTAGCCCAGTTCTCGACCAAAGGGCAGGATGAAGCCGCCGAGACAGCCGTCGACGTGGAGCCCGATCCCTCGTTCGAGGGCGAGCTCGCCGAGTTCGACGATCGGGTCGATGATGCCGTAGCCGTAGTTGCACGCGGAGCCCACGAGCGCGACGGTGTTCGAATCGACGTGGTCGCGCACCCAGTCGAGGTCGACCTGGGCGCTGCGGGGGTCGACGGGAGCCACGCGCATCTCGACGCCGAAGAGGTGGCCGGCCTTGTCGAAGGCCGGGTGAGCCGTCTCGGGCTTGATCATGTTGGGTCGCTCGACCGTCGCCGCATTCGCCTCGCGATAGGCGAGCACGGCGTGGGCGATGGACGCCGAACCACCTGAGGTCACCAGGCCGGCCGGGTCGTCGTGACCGCCCGCGCCGAGCAGGTCGAGGGTCATCGCGATAATCTCAGCCTCGAACTTGGTGGCGCTCGGACACATGTCGCGCTGCAGGGTGTTGACGTGTGAGAAGTACGAGAAGGCTGTGTTCAAGAAGTCGTAGTGCTCGTGGTCCCCGCAGTACATCGTGCCCGAGCACTGGCCCGTCTCCCAGGTCCGGTCTTCGCGCGTAGCGAGGTCCTCGAGGACCGCGAGCACGTCGGTGCGGCGCGTACCCTCCTCGGGGAGGGCCCGGTTGACCGGGTACTGCTCGGCGTAGGGGAATGGAACCATGTCGCTCCTCGTCAGTGCTACCGAGAGCGTAGGACGACGAGGCGCGTTACGCGAGTCCCGTCGCCGAACGGTGCAGGCGCGCGAATGCCGTCGCGGTCTGGTCCGTCGTCGCCCCAGAGGCGAGCAGCAGACTGAGGAGCACTCGAGCCTTTCGTCCATCGAGGAAGCCGGCACTGATCAAGCCACGCCCCAACAGGTCACGTTCGGACCCCACGTAGCCGTAGGTCGACGCGAGAACGTCACCGGCGCCGGTTCGTGACGCGAGCACGACGGGCATCGTCGCGGCGAGGGCCATCAACGGTTCGACGAGCCGGGCCGGCACGTGGCCGCCGCCGAAGCCCTCGATCACGAGGCCGGCGTAACCGAGATCAACGAGGTGGCCGACCAGGCGCGCGTCGACGCCGAGGGCGCAGGTCGCGAGGGCTACCGCGGGCACCGCGGTGCCGGGCCGAACGGGCTCGAGGACGCGGGCGAGACGCGGTGGGCTGACGTAGCGCCGGGTGCGGCCCTCGAGGATCCGAGCGACCGGGCCCGTCGCCCACGACGTGAATGCGGCGAGGCTCGCCGAATCGGACTTGCGTACGAATCGAGCCGCGTGGACCTCGTCGTTCATGACCACGAGCACCCCGAGTCCGCGCATCGTCGGATCGCTCGCGACCCGGATCGCCGCGGCGAGGTTGGCTGGTCCGTCGGCGCTGAGCTCGCCGGGATGGCGCATGGCCCCGGTGACCACGATTGGTGCCTCACTCGCGTTCAGCAGGTCCAAGGCGAAAGCGAACTCCTCGATCGTGTCCGTGCCCTGGGTGACGACGGCGCCGACGAATCCGCGCTCGAGGTCGTGGGCGATCCGGTGGCTGAGCTCGACGGCGTCCTCGATCGTGAGTTCACCCGACGCTACCTGTCGCACGCCGACCACCTCAATCTCGAGGTCACCGAGCGCGTCGGACGCGAGACCGAGCAACGCTGCACCATCGAGGCTCGGCCGCACGCCACCCGTGCCGTCAACGTCAGCGGAGGCGATCGTTCCTCCGAGGGTGTAGAGCACCACGCGGCTTCGAGTGTGCTCGGCGGGTGTGTGCGACTGTGGTGACACGGCGAGTCTCGTATCAGGCCACGATGTGGCCGTCGTGGTCGAATCGACCAGCCAGCGTCGGCGCGGCGGACACGGCCTCGTAGCGGTCGATGTCAGCGACGTGGCGCAGGGTGAGACCGATGTCGTCCCAACCGTTGAGGAGTCGTTCGCGGGTCATCGGGTCGAGCACGAAGGTGCGGTGCCAGCCCTGGGCGGGGACTTCGACGCGCAGTTGCTCGACGTCGATGACGAGCAGGAGTGACGGGTCGCGCGTCACCATCGCCGCGAGCTCCTCGACGTCCTCGACGCCGAGCTGGACGATGACCAGTCCCTGTTTGCTCGAGTTGTTGCGGAAGATGTCGCCGAAGGACGGTGCGATGACGGCCTGGAAGCCGTAGTCCATGAGCGCC
Source organism: Actinomycetes bacterium (assembly GCA_021849765.1). Next base: position 5,399 of record JAJZSM010000099.1, read on the forward strand.
CAGACGGCGTGTTCGCGCGAAGACCCAATGCCGAACCTCGGTCCCGCGAGCAGGATCGTGGCGCCCTGGTAGGTCGACTGGTTGAGGACGAACTGGGGGTCGTCACGCCACTCGCTGAATAGTCCGCGTCCGAACCCCGTGCGTTCGACGCGCTTCAACCAGCCCGACGGGATGATCTGGTCGGTGTCCACGTCGGAGCGTCCGAGCGGGACCCCACGGCCCTCGATGAGTCGGACGGCCTTCATCGTGTCACCGCCGGTACGTCGAAGTGACCGGCGAGTGCGGTCGCCGCGGCGACGGACGGTGACACCAGGTGGGTCCGTCCACCCCGGCCCTGACGGCCCTCGAAGTTTCGATTCGACGTCGAGGCGCTGCGCTGGCCCGGCTTCAACTGGTCGGGATTCATGCCGAGACACATCGAGCACCCCGGCTCGCGCCACTCGAAACCGGCTTCGAGGAAGACGCGGTCGAGTCCCTCGGCCTCCGCCTGCGCCTTGATGCGGTGCGAGCCGGGTACCACGAGGGCTCGCACGCCGGCAGCGACGTGATGGCCCTCGGCGACACGGGCCGCGGCGCGCAGGTCCTCGATACGCGAGTTCGTGCAGGATCCGATGAAGACGACGTCCACGGCGATGTCACGCATCAAGGTGCCCGGGGTCAAGTCCATGTAGGCGAGGGACCGCGCGGTCGCCTCGCGCTGGTC
>JAJZSM010000100.1 GCA_021849765.1 Actinomycetes bacterium
GATCGCGAGGTCGTTACGGTCGTCGACGTCGTAGCGGAAGGACGCCCCGTCGAAGAACTGGTTGACGCACGCGAGCAACGCCGGGTGCGAACGGTGATTGTCGGGCAACGTCGTGACTGGCACGCCCCGGGTCTCGCACATCGAGCGCACCGCGAGGAAGGTCTCCACGCTGCCCGAACGGAAGAGGTAGATCGCCTGTTTGGGGTCACCGACCACCACGAGTCGGGTCTCGGACGCGTCGAGGAAGAGTCGGGTGAAAATCTCCCACTGCAGGTGGTTGGTGTCTTGGAACTCGTCGATCATGACAACGCGGAACCGCTGGCGCATCCGCGCGATGAACGCCGCCGATCCGGCGTCACGGGTCCGCTCGAGCAGCCCCAGCATGACGTCCGAGAAGGTCGTGGCCCGGACGTGGCCGAGCAACTCGGCGAAACGCCCAACAATCCGAACGGCGAGGTCTCGTTGTATCCGCGCGGCGCGCGTCGCCTCGTCGACATCGGGCTCATCACCGGTCGGCAGGACCACGAGCGACGGCGGTGCCGTCACCCGACCATCGTTGACGCGCAGACCAGCGTCGTAGAGTGCTCGTGCGACCACGCGCAGCGTGTCGAGTGACGCGTGACGCTCGAGGAGCGCCGAATCATCAGGCGATCCGAGGGCGTGCGCCGCGATGACCTCGTTACAGGCCTGACGCCACTGGCGCGGTGCCTGGGTCGTCGAGCGTGCGGCACTCTCCACGTGCTCGGCCGCGAACGAGTCGATGGTCTGGGCGTGCAGCGCGTCGAGTGTCGCCAGTCGCTCACGACCGGCGGCGAGCAGCTGCGCGCGACGTCTCGGGTCGAGCGACGCGAAGTAGCGCTCCCATGCGTGAACCGGCGTCGCGGTCCTGGACTCGAGGCGCTCGAGGAGGTCGAGCACTTGGCGCAGGTGCGCGCGAACTCGACCGCGCAGCTCGCGCGCGGCGTCGCGGGTGAATGTGACGAGCAGGAGCTCGTCGGGTGAGACTCCGTCTTCGAGCATGAATCGCACGGCGAGGTGGGCGAGGGTCCACGTCTTGCCACTGCCCGCGCTCGCCTCGATGAGCAGCGGGTGGGGCACGGCATCGTGACCGTCTGCCCGGCGAAGGGGACTCGTGGCGACGTCGAACGCCTCGGTCACGAGGTCTCTCCACTACAGAGCAGCGCCGACCAGACCGGTCCACCGGATGAGCTCGACGTCACCACCACGCCATCGAAGAGACTGCGCACCCGTCGAGAGGCGTCGTGAAACGCTCCCCCGTCGAGCTCGGTGAGCTCGACGAAGGTGAAGGGTAAGAGCAGCTGGTTCGCCGCCGAGGTGCGGTCCCCGCCGGGAGCCCCCGGTCGTCCCTCCCACGCCACCGCGGCGTTCTTGGAATAGATCGCGTCGAGGTCGTCGCGCCCCGAACCGGCGAGCGACGTCCGATAGAGGTGCAGGGGCGGAGCATCGAACTGCTCGCCGTACAGGGTCACGAGCGCTTCGAGCAGGCGGGCCGCCGATCGCACCGGGTCGTTCCCGCGCCACGTGAGCGTGGCGAACGGGTTCGTTCCGGGGAGTTCGGATTCGTAGTCGGGTCGCACGACGACCGCCGTCACCGCGGTGCCTCGCTCCACCGTCGCCACCGCCACTGTCACCAGGGCGTTGACGAGTGCGGTGGCGACGCTCTTGGAGACCGTCCACTCCACGAGCACCGGACCGCACGTGGTTTCATAGACCTCGATCGCCGGGCGCAGCACCCGAAGGTCGGGTCCGGTCACCACGGCGGGCCGTTCACTCCAGGGGGCCCGCACGGCACCCACGAGTGCGAGGTCGGCCCGGTAGTGCTCGACGAAGGAGGCGAGTGCCGCTTCGTTCACGCTGCGACGCACCCGATCGCGAAAGCCCGTCGCGACGGCGGCGACTGGGTCATCGGGGTGGCGACCCGCTACGGTGATCGCCCCGGTCGAGAGGGCGCGGTGCACGATCGAATGACGCACCTGCCAGAGCACGTGGCAGTCGCCCATGTCGAGTCGGGGCACGTCCGGCAGTTCGGCGCGCTGGTCGGCCACCGCGGCACCGTCAAAGACGGTCTCGAGGAACGACCGTTGGGGATCTTTCACGAACCGGATCAGTCGTGACAGCTCGAGCACCGCTGGTGGCGTGACTTCGGGCATCGTGGAGGCGGTAACGGCGAGGTCGTCCTCGAGTGACGGTACGGGCTTGTTGGCGAGCAGTGTCGCCAGGGCCGCCGCAGTCGGATCGAGGCTGAAAGAATTGACGGCGTCGCCGGTATCGTCGACGAGGTCCGCAGCGCCGACGGTGCCGCCGTCAGCGTGCGTGGAGAAGGCGTACCGCGGATGCGAGCGCCACGGCACGGCGAGTCCCAGGCCGTCGGGGCCCGGCGTCAGCAACGCCTCGGTCAACTCGGCGAGTACGAGGGCGGGCGCGAGGGGCGAACCGTCTCCGACCTCACGGTCGTTGGTCACGAGGATCACCCGGTCACTCGTGGTGGCGACGAGCGACAGCAGTGCGGCGCGGAACCGGTCACGAGGTGAGGGGTCACCGACCCTCGCCTCGCCGAGGTGCGGGCCGCTCGATGACAGCGACGGAAGCAGCTCGTCGTCGAGTCCGAGGACGCACGTAACACGATAGGGGGCGTGACTGAGTGCGTACGGACCCTGAACGGTGACGCCGCCGCGGCCGATGACCGAGCTGCCGCCGGCGCCGGTCGCCACCTGTTCGAACAGTTCGCGGGCTTCGTCGAAGGTGAGCGAACCGTCGCTCGTGCGTGCGAACGTGTGGAGCCGGTCCAGGACCCGGTCCAGGCCGACGTCGAGCGCGCCGGCCGGACTCACCACGAGCTGAGCCCACTCCCCGAAGAGTTCCACCCACGCCGGAAGGGTTCGAGCCGCACGCGTCGCCTCGCCCGCCTCGACGAGCGCGTTGATCAGTCGCGAGACCGCGGCCATGACCGGCAGGTCCGCGGGCACCCCGACCGGCCAGATCGGTAGGTCGACGGGTGTGTCGGCCACGTCGAAGACCGACGCGAGGACGCCGCGGTCTCGGAACCGACCCCACGTCCCCGCGTCGTCACCCGGGGTGAATACCGCGACCGGCTCACGGGACCGTCCGTCGAGACCGAGGCTTACGCCGCTCGCGAGGGCGAGTTCGAGGACGCGTTCGACGTCGCGGCGCGTCAGCCCGACACCCTCGTGGACCGCCGGCTCGCTGAGTAGCGCGACGACGTCATGGATCGTGCCGTGCGAGGCGATGGTCGCGAGCAGCGTCGTAAAGGCGCTCAGCCGAGGACTCGCGTGCGCGACCGTGGGATCGGCAACTTCGAACTGGAGCGTGGGTGCGGTCGGGTCACCGTGACGGAACCAGTATTCGTGCATCAACGGCACGAACCGCTCGGCGTCTGGGGTCACCACCCGGACTTCGTGCGGCGCCGCTGCGAACTCGCGGATCGCGGCCAGTATCGCGTCGCGGGCGATCTCGACCTGGCGGGCGTAGCCGACCGCGCCGTGCACCACCAGGAGGTCCGTGCTTCGCAGGGTGTGTGCGGCGGGTCCCGGGGCGGCCTCGAGCCGGGCGACGACGTCTGTGCGCATCGCCGTCACGACTTCGTTCGCGACCCTTGTCCAGCGCGCCGACGGGCAGTTCTCTCGCCACCGCTCCAAATGCGCGATCGCGCCGCGCGACCAGCGCGCGGCGAGCGACGCGCCATCGAGGTCGTCAGACCCGGGCGCGACGAAGTACCCGTCGACACTGACGCGCCCGCTGAGTCGCGCCACCACCCGCGTCATCAGGTCGCCCATTGTCAACTCCCCGCAATCAAAGAGGACGAGCCGCTCGCCGAACACATCCTCGACTCGTTCGAGCCCGCCCTCGAGCGCCGCCCACGGCGAGGGAACACCCTGTTCGTCGAGTTGGCGAAGGACCGCGCGCTCGCGTTCGTTGCCGCCCGTCTCGAGGTAGTCCTCGAGTTGCTCCGGGCGCCAATAGAGCAGGTCGGCAAGGCGCTGGGCGCGTCGCCACGCCTCGTTGACAGTGAGCTCGCGCTCGTCACGACGGGCACCGAGCAGTGCGAGCGCGAATCCGTCGACGCTCCAACGCTCAAGGTCGGCCGGGTCATCGTAGATCGCCCGGCCGATGAAGGTCGCGGGCAGGATCACGTCGAGGTTCGCCGCGACGCCGTCGAAGCCACCCGAGGCGCGACGCGCGAGCGACTGCTCCAGCCACTGTCCGACAAGTGAGTTGGGCACGACGACGGTACGGGGTGCGAGCGGGTCGCCACGACGAGACGCACCACCGAGCACGTCAGCGAGTCCACCGAGGTCCTCGCCGATCCAGAAAGTGGTGTCGGGCACGGTTCCGAAGATAACCGCCTCGCGTGACATGCCCGATTGGCCGTACCGCCGGCTTGTGCGGCGACGGCGGTAACATCGATTGGGTTTCAATTTCGACACCGGGAGATGGCGCGTGGCCCTGTCGCGGTCCCTATATCGGCTCTACGAACGTCGTCTGGCATCCAGTCTGCCGACGTCGTCACTGCCACGCCACATCGGCGTGATCATGGACGGCCACCGGCGCTACGCGCGTGAAGAGGGTGGTGAGTACCGCTCGAGCTATCAGGCCGGCATGTCCAAATTCGAGGAGTTCCTCACCTGGTGCGCGGACCTCGACATCCGTGCCGTGACCGTGTGGGTGCTCTCGACCGAGAACCTTCAGCGGCCGGCCGAGGAGTTGGAGCCCTACTTCGACGTCTTGAACGGACTCTTCGAGCGGCTCCCCGCCCAGGCGCAACGACTGGGGTTCTCGCTCGCGGTGAGCGGCAGTCTGGACCTGCTCCCGCCGACCCTGGCCCAGGCCGCCAAGCGAGCGGTCGATCAGACGACGTTGATTGCGAACCCCACGATGGCCGTGAACATCGCTCTGTGCTACGGCGGGCGTCAGGAGATCGTCGACGCGTGTCGGTCCCTCGTGACCGAACTCGCCGACCAGGGCATCGCCGCTGACGAGATCGCCGAGCGGATCGACGCCGACGGTATCGCCCAGAACCTCTACGCCGCCGACCTGCCCGACATCGACCTCGTCATCCGCACCAGTGGTGAGTCACGCCTGTCGGGCTTCCTGCTCTGGCAGTCGGCTTTCGCCGAGTTCGCCTTCGTCGACCCCTACTGGCCGGCATTTCGCCGGATCGACCTGCTGCGCGCGCTGCGCGACTTCACGCGCCGCGAACGACGCTTCGGTAAGTAGTCCACCCCGAGGCGTGACCGCGAACCGGTCAGCGCCGAAGTTGGTTGCGAACGGCGTCCGCGAGCAGCGTCTGACCGATGGCCGTGGGGTGAAACGAGCCACCCGACTCGAGAGACGCGAGCGTGAGTCCGTTGAGGTCTGGCGAAGTCCCCGTCGCGCAGTCGATCGGCTGGAACCGTACGGCGTTAGCCAGCACGAGACGGCTCGCGTGGGCGCGCAGCCGCGCCACGACCGTCGCGGTCTCACGACGCAGCAACACGTTGATCGCGAGCAGCTCGCGCGCCGCGAGCGCCGGAAAGGCCGGGTAGAGACCGGCGGCCGTGGAGAACTGCAGCGGAGCGGGACCGACGAGACACACCGGCGCGCTGGGCGCTCCGATCAAGATGGGGTAGTTCACCACGATCACGTGTGCGCCCGATCCCCCGTTGCCCGAGGCGCTCGACGACAGAATCAAACCCAAGAGCGAACTCAACCGTCGCTCGAGCGGCGACTGGTTCGACTGGTTCACGTCAGTGAGCGACCCAGGGGTGCTCAGGGCCCCGGTGGACCGATCGAGTGACGCGCCGAGCACCCCCGCGGCTTTCGTCACCGCAGCGGTGCACGCGGTCGTGCCACTCACGACGCCGTAGTACTGGACCCTGGTCGCTGACACAGTGAGCGCTCCACCGACGCACGACGTCAAAAGGTTCGTGAAGGAGAGGTCGTTGCCGCCGGCCGTCACCGTGACGAGAGAGGCGTGACCGAGTGCGATTCGCGCACCGCCCGCCTGTGTTTTGATTTGGCCCGTCGTCGCACC